>DLYJ01000097.1 GCA_003447785.1 Treponema sp. | reverse complement strand
TGCTCCTGACTTTGTAAGTCCGGCTTTCAGGACGGGCGCCGGATTATTTTCTGCTTCAAAAAGAGTTTTCTTGTACAGATTGATTTGTTCCTGGGTAAAGTCCGAGGCGCCCAGCATTGCTAAATTCATCAATATAATGAGAATAAAAATTGCGGCAAAAATGTTTTTAATCTTCATACAAAATCTCCAGATACTTTTCCTGCAGGCTTCCGTCTGCCTCACGGTACAGGCGCTGGTTATAACGCTGTGCTGCTTTGTTTGCGCCGTAAATGTCAGTAATCCAGTCAAGCGCTCCCATCGTTCCAAACAGCCACACCCGCCAGTTCTCCTGTCCGTAAATGTCCTGACAGTAATAAACGGCGGTGGCCATGGAAACCACTTCGATAAAACTGAAAATTCCCCGGCGGTAGTTTTTTAAGTAAACGTGGCCCATTCCGGGCAAAAGCATGGAAAGCACGGTTGCCCCGGCACGGCTCTTTGTCTTGAGGGATTTATAGGAATCTGCAATCTCCTTGCAAAACTTATCCTGTTTTTCAATTGAAAGAGTCTGCTCTGACAGGGCAAAAATATCGGTTGAAGGCCGCTCCCCGTTTGCATAGATTTTTACCAGAGCACCTGCGGCAGATTTATCAAAGTCATCCCTGTGACCCCTCTGTTTAACATAGGCTTCATACACCGGACGCGCTTCTGCCACATAACCGTTGAGGAACAGGTTGTGGGCAAAATCAAGGCTTTTTTCCGTCTCGATTTTCTGAGATTCTGCCGGGTTCTGCCCTTCTCTTTCTGCCGCCTTTCTGTCAGGGAGCACGCGCTCGTTAAAATTGTCATTTTCTCGCTCGTTTAGAAGGTTCGCTCTGTCCAAAAACTTTCCCGCGGGTGTTTTTGTGTACAGGTGAACCCTGTCTTCGTGGGTGGTACAGCGCTCAAGGCGGTCGAGCCCTTCAATCAGGCCCATAAGGCCGTCACGCTTAATGCAGGAAACCATATAATTTGAACAGCTGGGATCGTAAGAACAGCGGCTTGTGTCCTGGCTTGTAATAAATTTCTTGTAAAACCAGTATCCCGCGTCAACTCCAAGCCCCATGAGAGAAAAGCCTTTTTTTTCGGTTGCGGCGGCCTTGATTTTTACACCCTTTTCCCGGGCGCTCATGTTTTTTAATTCAACAAATGGAGAATCATTCTGTTTGAGCACAACTTCCGGGATTTTTCCTTCGGTTTTTGCAAAATCCACCGATAAAAATTCAATTGTGGTAATCTGAGTCCGCTTTCCCTGAGAATAACTTTCGGTCCGGATTCTGGTGGGAAAGACCCGTCCCTTTTTATAAACATAGTCCGACAAAAAAGTGCGCGCCATCAGAACATTGTCTTCAAGATAGATGTCCAGCTGAAGAAAGCGTCCGCGGTTGTCAGAAAAAGTCTTCATCGACTGAACCGGTTTTGACCTGTCATCTGTCTTCCAGTGTTGAATTAATACACCGCCGCTGAATTTTCTTTCGTCTGCAAAATAACCGTCTTCCCCAAAGCCCAGGTCCTCCCTGAACCAGTTTTTTATGTCCGTGCATGTCTGGTTTATAACTTCAAGGCTTTCGTCGTCCTGTTTAAGTGTTGAATCCGATCTGTACCAGCAGTGATTACTGGAAGCGCAGAAATAATCTTTAGAGGGAGATTTAAGTTCAAATTCAAAAAAATGGGGAAAGGCTTGATAATACATCGAGCCCCCGACAGTCACTGACTGGGTTTCCGTTTGAATTGTGCGTTTAAGGGTGAGAGACAAAAAATTAAGGTTGCCCTGCGCATAACAAAGGCAACCCAATTGAATAAGAAAAAGTAATATAACTTTTTTCGGCTTCATACTAAAGTCTTTACGGCATGTAAACCGGAATTACGTTTGCAGCCACAATCTGAACTGTTTTTTCGGAATTACATGACTCGGCCAGACTGTCGGCGCACGACTGTGAGAACGAATCTGTCAGGCCGTCACAGGTTGAACTGCACATATCGTCTAAACAACCTTCGATACAGTTGTCAGTACCTTTTTTGGCACCGTAAACAATCATGGCAGTTGCGGCGGCTGTTGCTACAACACCCACAGTAATCCATGCAGCAGTTCTGAGGCCCGAACGCTTCTTTGTATTCTGACCGGTATCTTCTTCATAAACAAATTCTTCATCGTCGGCAAGTTTATCAACTGTTACTGCCGAAGAAGGAAGTCCGCCTCCAAAGCCGCTGAATGCGACAGAAGCGCTTGCTTTAGACTGTGCAAAAACTGAGAATCCTAAAATTGAAAAAGCCAGAAGGCATGCAATAATTCTTTTCATAAGCTTAATTATAACACAGAAAGCCACTGTGTCAAACAAAGATATTCTGTGTTATAATTTTAGTATGTACGAAATTGAACTGAAGGCCCATGTGGAAGACAGACAGGCTTTAATTAAAAAACTGGAAAGTTTTGCTTATTTTTCAGGGGCTGTAGAAAAGGACGACACTTACTACGGCAAGACGGTTGACGGCAGACAGATTCAGGTCCGCATCAGGAAGGAAACTCCTTTTACCCCGAAGGAACTTGATTTACCGGAAGTAAGTATCGATTCACAAAAAACAGTAATCTTTACCTACAAGAAAAAGGAACTCCTGGACAAGGACGGAAAGGCCATCGAAGTTAATGACGAAAAGGAATGTACCCTCGACGAAGCCGCTCCCCTGGAGTCTTTTCTGAAAGACGTAGGATTTAAGACTGACATCGTAAAACATAAAGTTGTCCTTGACTGGCAGTACAATGATGTTCTTTTTGAATTATGCAAGGTGCCGCCCCTGGGAGACTTTATCGAAATAGAAATCATGTCCCACTCAAACGACCCTAAACAGATTGAACAGACAAACAAAAAGCTTCTTGCAATGCTTGCAAAGTGCGGAATCAGCGAAGACAAAATTGAAAAGCGCTATTACACACAGATGCTTCAGGAACTGGGAGGAAAATAAATGTTTGACCGAAAATTTTACAAAAAATCAGCAAAAAGCCAGCTGCGCGGACGGCTTGGAACGGCAGCCCTTGCCACACTGGTAAGTTTTGTAATCATAGCATTACTCACTGCAAAACCGGCTGCAGAAAAAATTAATGAATCAGCACGGGCAGTCCCGGCTTCATACGCAGTCACAGATTCAGATACAGCGCAGACAGTGATGATGCCTTCTTACAGCGCGCCGGGTTTTAATCCGGACGTTTCGTCTGCTTCAGTGCCGTTCATTATCGTGCTCTTTTACCTTTCGGTAACGGGCATTTTAAGTTTTGCACTCTGCCACTTATTCAATGTGTATTATTCAAACCCCAGCAGAATTCCATTTTCTGAGTTTATCCGCGGTTTTTCTCATCCGTTCAGGGCCGCCTTTGCCTGTATCTGGCTTTTTCTGTGGCTTTGTTTCTGGTTCTGTCTCTTTATCATTCCGGGCATTGTAAAATCATTCGCCTATTCACAGACTTTCTTTATTCTTGCAGAAAACCCGAAGATTGGAGTTCTCAAGGCTGTCAGAATGAGCAAAATCATGACAAAGGGCTACAAGGCAGACCTTTTTGTCATGTCTCTGAGTTTTATCGGCTGGAACATTCTTGCAGCCTTTACCTTTGGAATTCTACAGCTGTGGGTAACTCCATATACAATGCTCAGTTTTACAAACGCCTACAAAGACTTAAAGGCTATGGCCATCCGTTCAGGTGTTTTGACTCAGGAAGATTTTAACTAGGAGATGTAACGAAAATGGACAAAAATTTAAAAAAAGGAATCATTGTTCTTTCAGTAATCGTAATTGCGGCTGTGGCAGTTACAATTGTAAAAAAGCAGTTTTCCGGAATGCACTCAATCACACAGGGCTCGGAAGAAGGCGTTTCGGTTGCAAGGGGTAAGTTTGATTTTTCCAGCGCAAACAAACCTTTTATCGCAACAATTTATATCCGCGGCGTAATTGAAGAGAAAAACCAGACTTACAACCAGACCTGGCTTTTGAACACAATTCACACACTCAAAAACGACAAAAAGAATAAGGGAATTCTCCTTTTTATCGACTCACCCGGCGGAACAGTCTATCACGCTGACGAAGCCTATCTTGCCCTCATGGACTACAAGGCAACAGGAAAATCAGTTACCGCATACTTTGGTCCTATGGCAGCAAGCGGCGGTTACTACATCGGCTGTGCGGCAGACAAAATCTACGCCAACAGAAACTGCCTTACAGGTTCAATCGGTGTAATCTCAGCCAATTTTGTTGACGGAACTGAACTTCTCAAAAAAATCGGAATCAAGTCCACAACCATCCATGCGGGTAAAAACAAAAACATGTTGAATTTCAATCAGAGCGCCACGGAAGAACAACTCCAGATTATGCAGTCTCTCGCCGACGAGTGCTACGACCAGTTTACAGGCATCGTTTCTTCATCACGCAAAATGGACCTGGAACAGGTAAAAAAGCTTGCTGACGGTCGCATTTACTCGGCACTCCAGGCTCAGAAAAACGGACTTGTTGACGATGTAATGACAGTTGAACAGGCCATGGCAACAATCAGAAATTCAATGCCGGCAGACAATCTTATTTTTAAGGATTATGTTTACGACAGGCCTGACGGCCTCAGGGATCTGCTTATGCAGGGTTTGAGCATAATAAAAAACCCTCAGGCAGTTTTTGCTGAGGGTAATGTAATGAACTATCTTTATACAGGCGGATTGAATTAATTCAATCTGTAACGGCAGGCGCCGCAGTTAGATTGCGGTGCTTACTGCCTGTGCAACTTCTACAAGGTTCAAAGGCTTTTTAAAGAAGTGCTTTACACCCAGTTCCCTGACGCGTTCTTCCGTGTCACTGTCTTCCAGGGCAGTAATTACAATTACTGTCGGCTTACCAAAGTTTGAACTCGTTTTGATTTTCTTACAAAGACTGAATCCGTCAACACCAGGAAGGTCCAGATCAAGGACGATACAGCCCGGATGTTTTTCTGTCATCAGAACACCTGCTTCAAAACCGTCAAATGCCTGAAAGAATTCAAAATTTTCACTGCTGTATTTCTTTTCAAGGAATTTAGTGATTACAGTGTTAAGTCCGCGGTCATCATCAACTACGAGAATTGATTTTTTTGCAACTGTTACACCTGTGCAGTGCTTTGCAAGTTCGTCAGGAATACGCATGTCCCGTTCCTTCATAAATTCTGCAAGGTCATCCGGATAAACGCGATACTGACCGCCCGGAGTTGTAAATGCCTTGAGATGGCCGCCTTTAATCCAGTTAATTGCTGTCTGATTTACAACACCACAAATATTTGCAACTTCAAGAGCTGAAAAAACAACAGGTTTATTAGTTTTATCCTGCATCACTTTCTCCACAATTTATTCTGTTTCTATTTCTTTAACCATTTTATACGAAAACCCCGAATCTATCATGCTTTTTAACAGTTTTTCTCCGGTTTTTCCGTTTCGCAACGCTTTTTTATATGCCCGCTCACATAATTCAAGTTCATCTACGCCGGCAAAAAACTCATCGAGGGCACTTTTTGCATCCTGAGTGCTGATCCCCCTGGAACACAATTCCGACATAAGACGAATCCGGCCCTGAGGCTTATTTACAGTATGACTTCTAATCCAGGAAAATGCAAATCTTCTGTCACTTAGAAGCTGTCTGCCTTCAAGATAATCCAGTGCAGTCTTTATTGAAGCGGGGGACATTTTTTTTTGAGAAAGTTTTCTCTCAAGACCCCGCCTGCACTGTTCACAGCGGGCAAGGTATTCTTCTGCCTTCCGCTCTGCGGCAAAGGCTAGTCCGGCTTCAACAAGTTCATCAAGTTCAGCGTCTTCAAATACTGCACCCACCTGAATTCTGTCCGGATCTATACTTTTTAAATATGCAAGTCTAATAAAAAAAACAGGCCCGTCTTCCGAAGTGATTTCTACCACATCTGACACGGCCTGTTTTAATGCACTGATACGCAAAAACGTATTCCTCAAGCAATATCGTACAAACTAACGCTTTGAGAACTGGAAGCGGCGGCG
>DLYJ01000056.1:187-5376 GCA_003447785.1 Treponema sp. | reverse complement strand
TCGGTCCAAGACCGGTTACAAAGCCGGAACTCGAAAAATACGGTAAAAAGTCAGACTTTATTCTCACCGTTCAGCCGGGACTTTCAGGATTCTGGCAGATTTCCGGACGTTCAGATACCGGTTATGAGGAAAGAATTACTCTTGATTCATATTACATCCACAACTGGTCTGTATGGCTGGACATATGGATCATAATTAAAACAGTATACGTAGTAATAAAAGGTAAAGGTGCCTACTAATGAAAAAATTAGCATCAGCTCTACTTCTCTCATTTTTTGCACTGAGTGCATTTTCTGCTGAAAGATATCAAATCAGTGACGTTAATTACCAGATTACAGGTATGACACGTAGATACGCTCTTGAAAAAGCCGTTGACATTGATAAAGACAGAATATTTGAATCATTTGAAGAATTCCACGAATATATCGAAAACTTGAGACAGCAGTTTCAAAACGAACGCAACCTTGCTTCTGCCATTCTGAACGTTTCTTACGACCCGGTTATTGATGAAAAAGGAATCACACACACTACTTTGAATGTAATGACTCAGGATTCAAAGCACCTGCTGGTTCTTCCTTATCCAAAATACAATTCAAACGACGGTTTTAAATTAAAACTCAAGGCAAAGGACACAAACTTTCTCGGAACTCTTGAACCATTAAACTTTGACCTTAACTTTGCAATAGAACAGGAAGACGAATCTGACGATCCTGACTTTGTATTCGGTATCAATTTTGACTATGACTACCCTTTCCAGCTCTGGAAACTTGATTCGTCATGGAACAACTCTTTCAGCCTGGACTATACAATCGGTAAAGACAAGCCGGAATTCGGATGGACAACGGGATTTACATTCTCACTCCCGTTCAAGACATACGCACTTAAATTTGATCTAAGCCAGAGTGTTACGAGAGACTTTGACTACACCGAATTCGATGATGAACTTTATTATACAGAGCTTTTTAAACTTTCCCTTCCAATTACAATCGCTGACTTAGGCTCGTACGGAAATGTTAAATGGTCTCCTGAAGTTGCATACACCTGGAACTGGGATAAAAACGGAATCAACAAAACTAACGAAGACCTGTCCGGTCCAAAACTTACTGTCGGACAGACAATTACTGCCGGCCGTATCAACTGGCACGGAAACTTCCGTCAGGGTATTGATATGAGTTTTACAGAATCTGTTGGTTACAACTATCAGCTTAAACATTATGTGGGCACTATCGACGGAACAATCGAAGCCTTTAAAGCATTCAGCTGGGCCGGAATTAACTCACGTTTCCGCGGTTTTACAAACCTCAACGAAACAACCAAAATCGGTGACAGTCTCCGTGGTATCCGCGATGACCAGACCTATAAGGGAACAGATATAAAGGCACTGCGCACTAAGGCCGCAATTATCGGAAGTATTGATATTCCTATAAAAGTGATCAGAACAAACTGGATTGGCTGGAGTGACAGCCTCTTTGGCGAAGACAGCTGGTTTACAAACCACATCCGCTGGATGAGATACTTTGACTTTGAAATGCACTTTTCTCCCTTCGTAGATTTTGCCCTGACAAACAACGTAATAACCGGAAAAACCTTTGCCATCAAAGACGGATGGTACGCAGGCGGTTTTGAATTCCTTGTTTATCCAGCCAAATGGCGAAGCCTTGTTGTACGTGCCAGTGCAGGTGTTGATGTTGGACGCAAGGTTGTAAAAAAGGTAGTTTCCAAGCTGATTGATTCATCATGGCGACGAAACTGCTCGGCATACGAAATCTATATCGGTATCGGATACCAGTACTAATTTACATTGATACGGCTTTCTGCAAGTTTTTTATAATAGGCATCCGGCAATCCGTTTGCCATGCTTACATAAAGAGTCTGGGCAAAAACGAGTTTTCCAGAACCGGCAACAGCATCAGCAAAATCAACCATCATGGTCCAGATCTGATTTTTCTGAGCCCAGTTTAAAATTTCACTGTATTTGCCGCATTCCTTCAGGAAGTTTTCAAAGGTTGTATACTTAAATCTTGAATTCCGCTCTTTCAGAGCTTCTTCAAGATGTGTAAATGCTTCAATGGTTCCCAGCGCAAGGTATTTGAGGGATTCAGTTTTGAGGCCCTTTTTCTGATAAAGTTTACTGAGTTCGTACAAAGCCTTGATTGAATATTTTGAATCTGCACGGTAAAGCAGAAAAAGACGGTCAACGTTTTTCTGTTTGTCTGTATTGATTGTTCTCAAAATACTTTCGTGAAGGGTTTTGTTCTTAAAAAAGTCATCACTGTCCAGAATCAAAAGAAGTGTTTTTTCATAACTTTCAAAGTCATCTTTTTGCTTTGCAAGCTCTGCCATAGCGTAAAGAATGTTGTATTCAACATCGGCAATATCAAGATATTCTTTTTCTTCAAGAGCCTTATTATAAAAACTGTATGCAGTCTTATACTCGCCTTCCGTGCGGTAGATTTTTCCGATTAAAAAATCTGCTTCAGGATAAACTGTTCTTTCTTTAAGCCAGTCTGCAAGTTGACGCACATCATCTTCAAAAAAGTTTTTGCCGTAAAGATTTAAGTATTTGGAAATTATTTTTAGGGCTTCTTTCTGTTCGCGCTCTTCAAGAACAGGAATTACTTTGTCAAATTCGCTTCCGGCACGTTTTACCTGTGCTGGAGAAATTGCAACGTCAATTGTTGTATATTCGTAATTTCCTTCGTCTTTACGCAAGTCAAGGGCACGGTTTGCAAGTCTCAGGGCTTCTCCATAATTACCGTAATCGAATTGAACTTCTGCCTGTTCAAGGACTCTCCATGAAGGAGCATTTTCGCTGTTTGGAGTCTGTGTAAAGCCATAAAAAAGACCTGTTAAAAATACAGAAGCGGCAAAAACTAATTTTTTCATAAAGATGCCAGTTCCTCCTCAAATACTTTATCGGCATCTTTCATATCAATCGTGCGAACTATTTCACCTTTTTTAAAAATTATAGCTTTGTCGCCTGCACCTGCGATTCCAATATCTGCGTGCTTTCCTTCGCCCGGACCGTTTACTACACAACCCATAACGGCTACGGTGATATCCTTTTTCATGGAAAGGAGTTTATTCTGCCAGCGTGCCATAAAGCCGTGAACATCAAAGCCTACGCGGCCGCATCTCGGACAGCTTACAAGTGTTACACCGCCCTTTCTTTTTCCGCATTCACGCAAGATTTCCAGGCCGGTGATTACTTCATTTTCCGGAAGTGATGAAAGGCTTACACGAATTGTTGAACCGATTCCTTCGTTCAACAGGTGACTGAATGCGAGGGTTGATTTTACAACGCCTGTGATGAGCGGACCTGCTTCCGTTACGCCCACATGCAAAGGAATATCGAATTTAGAGGCAAAGTCTTCATTTGCTTCAATGGTCTCCTGCACAGAACTTGCCTTCATGCTGACAACAAACTGATCAAAGTTCAATTTGTCAAAGACTTCGCACTCTCGCGCTGCAGTCTGACTCAGTGCAACAGAGCGGGAAAGTTTACCCTGTTCAACAAGTTCCCGTAAATCGTGAGGAAGAGAGCCTGAGTTTACTCCGATACGGATAGCGGCGCCATGGTCCTTACAACCGTCGACAACTGCTTTTACGCGTTCTATATCGCCGATGTTGCCGGGATTGATTCTAATGGCTCCTACGGGGCCCTCAAGGCATTTTAGGGCCAGTCTATAGTCAAAGTGAATGTCTGCAACCAGCGGCATGGAAGTTGCGCGGCAGATTTGAATAAAACTTTCCGCACTCTCCATGTCAGGAACTGCAAACCTGATAATGTCACAGCCGAGCATTTTGAGAGAGTTTATCTGTTTAACTATTTCTTCAAGTTTTTGCGGATTGTCCTTAACATCTAAAATTGAGTCTTTCCACATCGTCTGTATCGTAACAGGAGAATCTCCGCCTACGGCGATTCTTTCTACATTCCCGTTTCCGCCGACAAAAATCTTTCGCGGTGTCAAAAATTTCTTAGTCATAAAAACAGTATACCCCAAATGACTTTAAAAAAAAAGACGGTCTTTACAGACCGTCCCAGTTAGATTGCACTTAAATTAGCCGAGGGCTACCATTGAGAATACCATTGCGAACAAAGCAACAGTTTCACAAAGACCTACAACCATGATGTACTGAGAGAAACCTTTTCCTGTTTCTCCGAGAGCGTCAGAACCTGCAGCACCGGCTTTTCCCTGAGCAATGGCAGAAGCACACATTGCAACACCTGACATAAGGCCAATACCAAGTTTAAATCCTGGGGCTGCTGCTGAACCCATCATTGTCTGCATAAGCAAAAAGCCGTAAATTGTCTGTGTTAATGGAGCACCGGCAAATACAGTGAGGATGAATGGAGCAGGTTTGTTAGCCATATAACAGCGTTTCCATGCACCAATTGCAGCCTGACCTGCAACCATAATACCAATAGCAGAACCAAGAGCTGCAATACCCATTACAACTGCGCTACCTAAACTTCCTAAAAATTCCATAATATTTCTCCTTTGTAAAGCCTCGGCGGCAAGTGCCAGCCAAAGATTTTTTTTATTTTTAGCCGGTCTTCAGACGAAAACCGGATTTTACCATTATTCCTGGAACGGTTTGTATTTAAATCCGGTCCAACTCATTCCCAAATGACTTGAGAATTCCAGGGTATTCAAACGAACACCGTGTACGATGACAGAAAGTACGTTCAAAATCATGTTAAGTCCGTGACCTACTGTCAAAATAAGGATTGCAAAGATAAACATAATTGCGTGTCCAAGAAGAGGACCGGCCATTTCGTTTACCGTTGCACTGATTGCTCCACCGGCAAGGGCTACTGCCCAGAGACGGATGTAAGAAACAATATCACTGAATACGTTTACTACACCGAGAAGTACAGAAACGATATTCTTGCAGCTTTCAAGGATACTCTTTCCAATACTGCCTTCATAGTTTGAAAAGATAAAGCTTAAAGCAAAGCCAAATCCGATCAGACCGAGACAGACTGTTGCAAGCGGTACCCTGTCAAACAGGTAATAACTTTCAGGAGTTACAGAAAGCGGGAATCTGACTCCGTCTACTACCATGCTCAGAACAATGTAGAACATACCCCAGAGCTGTAAAAGAGAACCTAATTCACCGAGGAATTTAGGGCTCTTAATGTTTTTTCCAATTCCCTTGAGATGGGCAATTGAAAGCTGAACAAG
>DLYJ01000056.1:0-170 GCA_003447785.1 Treponema sp. | reverse complement strand
GCAAGGGCAAAACAGAAAATCTGAAGGTTTTCTTTTACCCATGCTTCGTTTGTAAGAGTTACAACCTTGTTTTGGCCATCAAGAAGCCTCATGGCAATTCCTTCTGTAGCCGAAGTTACGTTTGAAATTGCAGGAATTGACAGTCTCTTTAAGCATTCCGGCAGCTGGGA
>DLYJ01000102.1:3014-6317 GCA_003447785.1 Treponema sp. | reverse complement strand
AGAAAGTCCCGTATCAAGGGAAAAATTTTTGGACAGGGGCGAAAAATTTGTTGAAATGGCCGGATTTTTGAGGCGGCTTAATGAGCCTGAAGTTGTCAGCGAGCCCAGGGAAAGTGTAAGTTCATAATCGCAGGGGTTTACGGAGATGCGTCCAGAAGCGCGAAAGTCCTTTTCTGCGTCCGCGCCAAAAATGCGGAAGTCTGAATGCTTAAAACTCAAAACGGCTCCGTAATCGTACTTTTCCCGGTGAGAGCTTTCTGCGTGGAGTGGGTTGCGGTTCAGGACGATTGATAAATTCAACACTAAAAAAAATAAAAGGGAAAATTTTCTCATACCCTATATAGGGTTTTGTTTTTGCAAAACGGGAAAAGTCCGCGGATAAAAGAATTGTTATAATTATATTTTTATTGAATTTGTGTATGGGGAAGGGGAAAAAAATAATCCGCCGCAAGGGGGGGCGCGGCGGATTTTGTCAGGTCTGGAATGTTTTAGTTTTTAACAACGTAGCTGCTGGCTTTTGCAAACTGGTTAATCATCAGAATGCGTGACTGCCAGTATTCGGCTTCGCTCTTTGTTGTATAAGGTCCGACTCTTACGCGGTAGAAAAGTTTTCCCTTTGAATCCTTGTAAGTAAACACTTCATTCGGAATCTTGTTTGATTCAAGTGTTGAGCGGGCTTCGTCAGCCGATTTTTTTGCTTCGTATGAGCCCACCTGAATCCAGAATGTGTCAGGTGTTGTCTTTTTTGGTTCTGCCTTAACAGTCTTTTTGACTGCGGCTTTTGCAGTTTCTGTCTTTTTAGGAGCTGCTTCTTTTTTAGGAACAGATTTTTTTGGAGCAGGCGCGTAGTATGTGTCTGCGGTTGCTTTTGCTGTTTCTTTTGCGGCCTGTGCCTGTGTGTTTATCTGTTCTGCGGTGTATGAGTTTTTAGGTGTGATTGCAGAACTTACGGCTGCAGGATTTGATTTGAGTGCGTTCAAATCGATTGTTGTTGTGTTTCCTGTTCCGTAAACAAGTGCGTTGTCTGTAATTACAGTTACGTTTTCTGCTTTAAGAGTCTGGCCGTCCTGTGAAGGTGACTTAGCGTACATCTGTTCGATAGAATTGGCAGAAGCGGCAGATGCTACTGCGGCAGGATCCTGTGGGTTTACTGCCAGCGGATTTGTATTAACCGGGGCAATTCCTTCTGCCGGTGGAATTACTCCTGAGTCAGCCTGTGCCAGTTCAACAGGGGCTACGCCTCCGTTACTGTCCGGTGTTACGGGTCTTTGTCCGTTTGTCCAACCGTCACGAGGGTTGTAATAAGTCTGTACCTGGTCATTTTTGCTTAATGATGGTGAATAAAGAATAAGAGCTGCACCGACTACAACGAGCAGAAATACTCCGGAAGCTGCAACTATCCATAAAGTTCGTTTTTGTTCCATGTTCCAAAACCCCTCAAGACTTTTAGTCTTTTACCGGCAAAAATTTTAAATGCCGGTTTCTACAAAAATTATCGGAACCTGAAAAAAAAGGTTTAGTTTTTTATTATAACAATCGGAATTTGCGATTCCCTGTACTTTTTAAGAAGTCCTTTCTGCGACTTAAAACGCTTTAATATCTGAATCAGAGGCATTCCGTCACGTTTTTTTGCGCGCCAGAGTCTTTTTAAAAATGGTGCGTCCACAAAATAAATCAAATCGCACAGCTTTAAAAGTTCCGGGGTTTTATATAGGACGGTTGCGTTCAGGATTACGTCCCTGTCGCGGTTTTCGTCTATAAAATCTTTTGTAAGTTCAATTACTTTTGGGTAAACAAGGGCTTCCTGCCTTGCAAGAAGCGTGCTGTCACTAAATACAAGCTGCCCCAGTGCGCGGCGATTTAAGAGCCCGTCCTCGTTTTTAAGGCTGATTCCTGCTGCCTGTGCGGGTGCGGAAAACTCTTCCAGAATGCGCGTCTCCAGGATGCTTATTGCTTCGTGGACGGTTTTATCAAGGTCTGTTACGGCGGCGCCTTCGGAAGCGAGTTTGTCTGCGATGTAGTTTTTCCCTGCGGCCATTTTGCCGGTAAGACAGATTACCTTCATCAGTGGAATTCTCCCCAGGCCCTGCCGTATTCAATTGAAACCCGTAACGGAACTGCAAGTTTTACGGCACCTTCCATCTTTTCCTTTACAAGGGCGATTGTTTTTTTGATTTCGTCTTCGCTGTCATCGCACTCAAGGATGAGTTCGTCATGAACCTGTAAAAGAAGTTTTGCCGTGCTTTTTGATTTTTGCAGGGCGTCCGCAACATCAATCATTGCCTTTTTAACGATGTCTGCGGCACTTCCCTGAATCGGGCTGTTTTTGGCGATTCGGACGGCACCTTCTTTTTCCAGGTGGTTTGCTGAGTTTATTCCGCGGATGAGTCGGCGGCGACCCATGATTGTTGTAATAAAGCCTGTCTCTTCTGCGTCATGAACGTTCTTTTCAAAGAAGTCTTTGACTCCGCTGTAAATCGTAAAGTAATTGCTGATGAATTCCTGGGCCTGGGTGCGGCTGATTTTTAATTCGCGGGCAAGGCGGAATGCGCTCATTCCGTACATGAGGCCGAAGTTGAGTGTTTTTGCCGAGCGGCGCATTTCTGGTGTTACGCTGTCCCCGCTTACTCCGTAAATCAGCGAGGCAGTTGCCTTGTGGACATCCTGGCCTTCATTGAATGCGGCGCAGAGGTTTTTGTCGCCGCTTAAGTGGGCGAGCACTACAAGTTCAATCTGGGCATAGTCGGCACTGATTAAAACCCTGCCGGCAGGTGCGGTAAAGGCCTGGCGGATTTTGCGGCCGGCTTCGTCCCTGACCGGAATGTTCTGTAAATTAGGGTCCTTGCTTGAAAGTCGGCCTGTTGCAGTTCCTGTCTGCATGAATGTGGTGTGCACGCGCCCTTCTGAATCCGTCATTTCCGGCAGAGTTTCTACATATGTTGAAAGAAGTTTTGCCTTTGCGCGGTAAGCGAGGATTTTTTGCGGAACCGGATGTTCCCAGGCAAGTTCTTCCAGGACGGTTGTGTCTGTTGACCAGCCGGTCTTTGTCTTTTTGCCGTGTTTGAGACCCAGTTCTTCAAATAAAACCGTGCTCAGCTGTTTAGGGGACGCAATGTTGAATTCATGGCCCACAGCCTGGTAAATGTCTTTTTCGCATTCATTTATCTGGCTTTTAAGTTCGGTTCCGTAATCTTTGAGTGTTGAACTGTCCAGGTGGATACCGTTGATTTCCATTTCTGTCAGAACCGGAAGAACTTTCATTTCCATGTCCTGATAAAGTTGAATCAGTTTTGCCTCTTCAAG
>DLYJ01000102.1:0-2907 GCA_003447785.1 Treponema sp. | reverse complement strand
ACGTCCGCAAAGGATGCTCCCTTTGGAACGATTTCGTCGTATTCGGTGCCCTTGAGGTGGAGTTTTGTTTCTGCCAGAAACTCCAGCGAATACGGAGTTTTGCCGGTTTTGTCGCTTTCAAGAACCCACGCCGCAACCATCGTGTCCCCAATGCGCGCCTTATTTGAATTAATCAGTTGAATTACATCAAGTCCGTTGTAAAAAAGAACCTTAAGGTCAAACTTTGCGTTGTGCATTACCACCAGAGCGCCGCTTTCAAAAAGTCTTTTGAGTTCTGCCAGGGCTTTTTGTTTTGAGACTGTCGGCGCAAAAAGGCTTTGTGTTAAAATCAGCGGAACGTAAATGCCTTTTCCCCTTTCGTAAGCCAGACTGAATCCCACAAGGTTTGCACTCTGTGTATCAAGGCTGTCGGTTTCCGTGTCAAAGGCAACTGTTCCGGCTTTGATTGCACTGTCCACAAAGGCTGTAAGTTCGTCTATTTCGGTGCATGCTTTATACTTGCCTGTGTTTTTTACGACAGGTGCTGTGTCGGTTTCCGTGTCAGGCAGTGTTGAATCCGGCTTTGCTTCCGGGGCGGCACCTGCCTTTGAAGAGGCAACGGCTTTAGCGCCTGCTGATTCTTCTGATTCCTTCGAACTAAAAAGTTTTGCCACGGCGGGAAGTTCGCGTTTTGTCATTTCTTCTGCAAGGGCCTTTGAGTTCAATTTAGAAATATTAAAATCAGAGAAATCGTCCTTAAAGTCCAGGGGAACGTTTTCCTGGAGCGTAATCAATTCCTTTGAAAAGAAAGCGTCGTCTCTGCTGTCGCGAACTTTTTGCCCCAGGGCGCCCTTGATTTCTCCGGCGTGTTCGTAAATGCCTTCCAGTGTGCCGTATTCGGAAAGAAGTTTTACGGCTGTCTTTTCGCCGCAGCCTTTTACCCCTGGAACGTTGTCGGCGGCGTCTCCGGTGAGGCTCAGTAAATCAAGAAGTTTTTCCGGTCCCACTCCCCAGTTTTCAAGAACGGCCTGCCTGTCCATCTCTGCCCAGACTTTAACCTTATCAGGCTTTAAAATATGAATGTAATCGTTTACCAGCTGCTGCAGGTCTTTGTCACCGCTCAAAATAACGCATTTGCGGCCGGATTTTTCGCAGGCTTTTGCAATTGTTGCGATTACGTCGTCGGCTTCAAAACCGTCCTTCCGTACCACCGGGATTCCAAGAATGCGCAGGCAGTCTTCTACCCACGGAAACTGAGCTTTTAAGTCGTCCGGAGTTTTTGCGCGGGTTGCCTTGTATTCGGCGTATTTTTCGTGGCGGAATGTGGGTATGCGGCTGTCAAAGGCGGCCGCCATGTATGAGGGGTTAAAGGATTTAAGAATGTTGTGGATGTTTCTGAAAAAGCCGAAAAGGGCAGAAACGTTCTGTCCCCGGCTGTCTGTAAGGGGACGCGTCATAAAAGCGTAGTATTCGCGGTAAATAAGTCCGTAGCTGTCCAGTAAAAAAACGGTATCTTTGTCGATAAAATTACTCATAATTCAAATATACCTTTGATGTGGGAAAATTGAAAGATGAAAAAATGAGTTCGTCTCCGCAAATCCTGGGGCGTGTGTTTCTAAAGCAAGAAAGCCTGCATTTTCTACTAAACTTTAAATTTCAGATGCCGAAAATCATACAGTGTAATCACAAACATTTTTCTTTATGACATGGAGGGGAAAAATATGGGATTTACAAACAACCCTTACGCAGCGTACCAGAATACAAACATCAAGACTGCCAGCCAGGGAAAACTTATCGTACTTCTGTACGAAGGTGCAATTAAAAATCTTTCTGCAGCACAAAAATGTTTTACTGCAGAAGGCAAGGTTGAACCAAAGAATATCGAAAAATTTGGCAACTACATTATGAAGGCACAGGATATCATCAGTGAACTTCAGGTCAGCCTGAACATGGAAAAGGGCGGACAGATTGCGACAAACCTTATGTCGCTCTACGTTTACTTTAACCAGGAACTGATGAATGCAAATATCGGCAAGGACAAGAAAAAACTGGATTTTGTCCTTAATATGATGACGCAACTTTCCGGGGCATGGTCGACTGCTGCAAACAGCGGAGCAAACGCTCCATCCCGTTCATCCGAAAGTTCACTCAACATACAGGGTTAGGGAGGAATAAAATGGAACTGACACAGGAACAGCTTGATGAACGCATTGCAGTCCTTAAAAGACTTCGTTCACTTCTTGAACAGCAGCGCGCTAAATTTGCAGAGTATCTGAATGTACTGGAAAAACAGCAGGATAAAATTGAACTTGATGACGGAGATGCACTGATGGCACACGCTGAACTGGAACAGCAGATTGTGGCTTCAATTTCTAACCTTCAGAAAGTTATTGAACCTGTTAAGGCAATGTATAATTCAAATAACGGACAGGGACTTGCAGAGCAGGATAAGGCTGGTGTAAAAGACATCCAGAATGAACTTGATGCACTGCAGAAAAAAGTTCTTTTGCAGAACGAACATAACCGTGCCCTTCTGCGTGTTCATCTTGATAAAATCCGCAGGCAGCTTACAGAAGTTCAGAAGGCAAATCCGTACAACGGACGCCGCTCAATCTACGCTGAACGCTATCCTGTGGCTACAACAATTGCAATCGAAGCATAACAAACGGGTGTACTAAGCGTCGTTTTCTCCCGCAGGGGCGTCTCTTTTCTTGTACATTGACTAAAAATTGTTTATATTTATAAAAGCAGATTTTTATTCAATTTTGAGGGTTAAATGAGCGACGAACCTAAAATTCCACAGGACCAGAACGACACAGTTCCGGAATCTGATTCAACAAAGGATTCCGGAGAAAGCACCGGAAAAAAAGATAATTCTCCATCAGAAACAACTCCGGCAAAACAGCCGGATTCAAGACAATCAGGAAA
>DLYJ01000253.1 GCA_003447785.1 Treponema sp. | reverse complement strand
ACGATTTCGTATGCCCATGCAACCAAAAATCCCTCGTCAAATACATCACGGCTAAAAAGCGCCAGTTAAAATTCAGAATTTTTAGATTCAAAAAAAATCTTACAGAATCCAAGTTGAATATCGTAATTCCCTACGAATCCAGATTCAACAATATGGATACTTTCTGCCTCAAAATCATCGATGTTGATAATATTCTTGCATTCATCCGACAGTCAAATTTTGACGATCTTGAATTAAGTTATGCCCTGAGCATCACGGACGACTGTATCTTCTCGTTCCAGCAGGCAACAAATATGTTCAAGATTACGCAGTTTTACAGAAACAAGCGGACAATTCTGTTTGCCCAGGATATCGACGAGTGGCACGAAGATGTTATCAGCCAGCAGCTCGTCCCGGAATCCCAGCAGAAAAAACTCTTTGACTTTGTAGAAATGGTTAAGTCCTGCCCCAGGGAGATGAATATTGATTTTATCTCCGCGCTCAGAACCCTTAATCCGAATGTTACTGAGGCCCTGAGCTTTAGCGGAATCCGCTTTGTCGACGGTACCGAAATATGCGTAGTCGGCAGAATTATGCCTGCAACCCACATGAGTCAGGCAAAACTTTCAAAAGAAATTATTGAAGAACTCCAGATTGATCCGCTTACAAAGGTCCTAAATAAAAAAACAATTACCTCCTACGCAAAAAATCTCCTGGGCGAGTCCCGGGAAGAAAACATTGCCCTTTGTATTATAGATCTTGACCACTTTAAGCCGGTCAATGACAACTACGGACATATGGCCGGCGACAAGGTTCTGGAAAAAACCGGTCAGATTCTCCAGGAAATTGTAGGCGATCAGGGCGTTGTCGGACGCTACGGCGGTGACGAATTCCTGATTCTCCAGCGCAATATGAAGTCAGAAATCATTTTGCGCGGGTTCCTTCATTCAATTATGGTCAAAATCGCAGACGCCTTTGCCGGTAAATTTGATAACATCAACATCACCTGTTCAATCGGTTGTGCAGTATATCCGCAGAACGGCAAAAATTACGACGAACTTTTCCAGAAGGCAGATTTCTGTCTTTACCGTGCCAAAGACAAGGGCCGTAACCGCTACGTATTCTACCGCGATGACCTTCACGCAGCGCTTTACCAGAAGGCAATTGAATCCAAAAAGGGCGTAAACTACGAAGACCGAGAAGTCAAGGAACTTAAGTTTATGTCCGACTTTATGCAGGACCTGAACGTGGCTCCAAAACGTGCAATTACACAGATTCTTGAACACATGAAGGAAACCTACAACCTTCACGATATCGAAATTTACATGGGGCCGAAACTTGAATGTGTTTACTCCCTTGGAATTAATAAAGAAAATGTCCAGGATGTTTCTTATGTTAATACGCCGGGCTTTAAATTCGTTCTGGACAATAAATATTCTCTTCGAATCAACTTTCTGGAAAACATTCCGCCAAAAGCAGAGGATTTTAAACAGGCCCTGGAAGAGCGCGGAATAAAATCTACGGTTCAATGTGTATTGGGTACACCAGACAATATTACGGGATTAATTACTTTTAACAGAAGGCGGGAGTCTTCCCAATGGGCCGAATATGAGGTAAACTGCGTTACAATGTTTGCTTCATGTTTTAACCTTTTGGATGAAAAAGTAAAAAAGGCTTTTACAGGGCAATAAAAAATCCCACACATTGTTTGGAGACAGAATGAAAGTCGAAAAAAATAAAATGGTCAAAATTCATTACACCTTGAAAGATGATAAGGGTAATGTAATTGATTCTTCAGTTGATAAAGAAGCTCTTGAATATCTGCACGGTGTCGGAATGCTGATTCCCGGAATGGAAACAGCCCTCGAAGGCCGCGAAAAAGGCGAAAAATTCAGCGCTGTAATTGAACCGAAAGACGGTTATGGTGAATTCAATCCTGACTGGGTAACAGAAGTTCCGCGGGACAGATTTGACGGCGTAACAGAAATTACGGTTGGTCAGAAATTTACGGCAGACACACCTACAGGCCCGATTATGGTTACCGTTACAAAGGTTGAAGATGACAAAATAACAATCGACAGCAACCACGAACTTGCAGGCAAAACACTTTACTTTGATGTAGAAGTTGTAGATATACGCGACGCAACACCACAGGAAACAGAACCATATGAAAGTTCAGGCTGCAGCGGCAACTGCTCAGGCTGTGGCGGAAGCTGTTCTGGTTGCGGCGGAAGCTGCGGTGAACTCAGCGAAGACGATCTCTAAGAAAACAATCATTAAATAGAAGAAACTGATACACCAAGAGCCTGGAGAATGAACTCCAGGTTCTTTTTTTTGGAAACCGGTTTCATATCCACGGAAATTTTACAGATATTTCTGTAAAGGCGCTTTCTTTCCTGGTAGAACTCGTGAAAGATATCGCGCACATCGGTTTCATCTTTTGGATTTTTTCTGGAAATATATGCCGGAAGGTTCTGCATAGTTCCATCCGGAAGATATTGAATTTCACGGACGATGCGGTCGGCTGCAGTGCGTTCAAATGCGTTCAAAAACACCAGTGTTGAATCCAGGGATTTTAAAAGTTCAATTGCCTTATCGTTATCGCAGATTCCACCGCCTGTGGCAACAATTGCCTTCACGGTCGAATTTAACGGACTTTCCAATCTCTGGAGAATCGATTTTAATTCAACACAGGCATCATATTCTGCCTGCATAAAAGCCTGCTTTCCACCTGCAAGATAAATCTGACGCGGAGTCTGGCCTGAAACCTTTTCGATTAATTCATCAGTATCGAAGGAAGGACAATCAAACTTTTTTGAAAGAAGCCTTGCCTGAGTTGATTTACCGCAATGTTTGATTCCCATGAGAACAATTATTTGAGAAAGCATAGATTTATTATAACAAAAAATGTATTCTTTATAAATGAATATTTACGCTCTTTTTGCCCTGAGTTTTGTTCCGCTTCTGGCAGTTTTTGTATTATTTATGATTTTTGTTCCGGGACTCAAACTGCGCCACGCCTTGTGGGCCTGCATTCTTGGATTGATTACAGTAGCCCCGGCTTCATTTATTCAATATTACGTATTGAACTTACCGATTTTTTATACTGGAACCGTAATCAGCCTTCTGGTCACCGCCGTCATTTTTAACGGTCTTATCGAAGAAACCGTCAAAATGCTTTTTATGGCCCTCCAGCCGCAAAAAAAGACAATTCTCCCGGCATTTTTTGCCTGCTCCCTTTTATGCGGTTTAACCCTTGGCAGTTTTGAATCCGTAATTTACATGATGCGCCGAATTCAGGACACCGCCTACCCTCTTACCAGCAGAGAAATTTACAATCTTATAGCAAGCCGCATGTTTACAGCGGTTTTAATCCACACCTTCTGCGCTGGCCTGAGCGGCCTGTATTTATGGGGATTCCGCCACAACAGCAGGCATATCATGCCGTTTATCTGGGCAGTTTTGCTTCACGGCGTCTACAACTTTTTTGCAGGCTTTAAAAGCGGTTTTTACTGGTTTGCCATCATCGCAATTGTTTTTGCCGCCCTCGAGTGCCGAATCTGGTACAAATTCTTCAATTTACCGGATACAGGTGTTGACGTAAAACCCAAAATACACTAAACTTATCCAACACGACGCGGGGTAGAGCAGTTGGCAGCTCGTCGGGCTCATAACCCGGAG
>DLYJ01000180.1 GCA_003447785.1 Treponema sp. | reverse complement strand
TTTGGTTCAAGCGAACTTGAAGTTGTTCCTGCAGGAAACGCCCGTGACCTTGGTCTGGACCGCTCGATGATTTTGGGATACGGCCAGGATGACCGCTCATGCGCATTCACTTCTGCCATGGCACTTTTTGACAGCAAGGCGGGTACAAAGACACAGTGCTGTCTTTGTGTTGATAAGGAAGAAATCGGAAGCGTTGGTGCAACAGGAATGGCAAGCCACTTCTTTGAAAATGCCGTTGCAGAGCTGGTAGAACGCACAGAGAGCCCTTACAGCGAACTTACAGTACGACGATGCCTTGCTAATTCAAATATGCTTTCAAGCGACGTAAATGCGGCTTTTGACCCGATGAATGCAGATCTTTTTGATAAATTGAACACCTCATACCTTGGCGGCGGAATTGTATTCAACAAGTACACCGGAAGCCGCGGCAAAAGCGGTGCAAGCGATGCTAATCCTGAATTTATCGCACGACTCAGAAACGTGCTTGATAAGGCAGAAGTGCGCTATCAGATGGCAGAGCTGGGAAAAGTAGACGAGGGAGGCGGAGGAACAATCGCTTACCTTGCCGCCAAATACGGAATGAACGTCCTGGATGCGGGCGTTGCAGTTTTGAGCATGCACGCTCCCTGGGAAGTAACAAACTGCTTTGATATTGAACAGGCATACAAGGCTTACAAAGTGTTCCTGACATTGTAAGAGAGTACCTGAAGAATTTTGTATAACATAAAGCCCGGCAGTAACTGAAGTGCCGGGCTTTGTTGTTCAAAGGCGTTTTATGTGATTGTCTTCATCGGGCTACTCGTCGAGCTTGTACCAGTAGTAGTTATAGTAGGTGTCTTTAAAATAAATGGCGTTTGTTGCTGCGTCGCTTACGTCGGTTAAGGTGCCGTTGGTTTTGTTATTCCAGTCTGTTCGACTGTCTGTTCTGTACCAGGTGGTTGTGTCCGTAAAGGTGACCGAAAAAAGAGAAGTGCAACCATAGAAAGCATAATCATAAATAGAAGTAACGGAGTCAGGGATGGTGTATGTGTAAGATTGTTTACCTGCCGGGTGTGTAATTAGAGCAGTTGCATCCTTGTTAAACAGAACCCCGTCTATACTAGAATAGTTTGCATTATTTAAATCCACAGAAATATTTGTCAAACTGTTAAAGACAGAGAAAGCATAACTGTCAATAGAGGTTACAGAGTCGCCGATATTGACAGAGTTTATGATATTGACAGAGAAAGAAACATAGTCACGAAAACCCTGAGTAATACCAGAAGTAATGGGGCAATTAAAAGTTACTGAATAAAGAGAAGAGCATCCGCTGAAAGCATCATAACCAATGTAATTAACTGAGTTGCCAATAGTGACCGAAGAAAGAGAAGTGCAACCATAGAAAGCATAATCATAAATAGAAGTAACGGAGTCAGGAATAGTGACCGAATGAAGAGAAGTACAACCCTCAAAAGCGTTGTACTTAATAGACTTAACGGACTCGCCTATAGTGACAGAAGAAAGAGAAGTGCAACCATAGAAAGCATAATTATAAATAGAAGTAACAGAGTTAGGAATGGTGTATGTGGCAGATTGTTTACCTTTCGGGTATGTAATTATAGCAGTTGCATCCTTGTTAAACAGAACCCCGTCTATACTTGAATAATTTGGATTATTTGAATCCACAGTAATCGTTGTTAAACTTGTGCAGTCTTCGAAAGTTCTGGTCCCAATAGTAGTAACAGAGTTAGGAATGGTGTATGTGTCAGATTGTTTACCTGCCGGATATATAATTAGATCAGTTGCATCCTTGTTAAACAGAACTCCGTCTATACTTGAATAATTTGGATTATTTGAATCAACAGTAATGTCTTCTAAACTTGTACAGCCTGCAAAAGAGGCGTCACCAATAGAAGTAACTGAGTCAGGAATAGTGACCGAAGAAAGGGAAGTGCAGTCATAGAAAGCGTAGTCGCTAATAGAAGTAACTGAGTCAGGAATTATTATTCCTGAAAGTTTTGTACACCATCTAAATGCAAAAACTGAAATGGATGTAAGTCCCGTTGTTAGAGATAAGTTAATATTAACATTGTATGTAGAATTCTTAATCGCATCTGAAATTACAGTTAAATCACTGACCGTCAGCTCTCCTGCCATTAATATTGTTGAGTCTTCAGTTAATCTGGCTATAGTTGAAATAATGGTTTCTTTTGTAGTTGTAGCAAAAATTATAGTTGCATTTCCGCCTTGTAAAAAATTAACTACTAAATCTATATCAGTATCAATCAAACCCGTGTAAACATCATATGTTCCAACAGGTAAACTTGCCGTATACATATTTGTTTTTGATACTGCTGTCATTTCATATTCTTTATCATCCTTAACCGCTTTTATAATTAGTCTGCTGTCGGTAAGATCATTTCCATTTGCGTCCTTTACACAGACAGTTGCTGCAAATGTGTTTACATTTGAAAGTGTGCGTTCAACTGAAATATTGTCCTGCGCTGCAAGATAAACGCCTTCAATATAAGATGCTATGCAGACATCCTGGCAGTCATAGAAGTAGAATTTAAGGATTTTATTGGTTGCGGCCGGAACAACATCATTTGTGTAGGTTACATAGCCTGCTTTAAGTATCAGTGCACTACCTGCGTCAGAGTCAGTTACACTGTCATAAAGGCCTGCCGTTATTTTTGCGACACCCTTATCCTTCGGAAAGTTGAGTTTAACGGAAAGAGAAGCCGTAGAACCTGTTTTTGCATAAACCGGGATGCTGATGACGGAAGATTTATCTATTGTTACAGATTTTCTTCCGGTAAAAATAACTTCTTCGCCCGTAAAGACGTTCATTGTAAAATCCCAGGTGCCTTTTTGAATTTCAAAGCGGGTAGGTGAGAGTTCATTATAAGTGTAATGTCTATCTGTCTGGAAAGTAGCACCGGATTTTGCTTTTCCCCTGATTGTGTAGGTGTAGTCAGGATTTGAAAGTTTAGTGTAAATAGAACGGACATTGTCCGTTGCAAAAGTTACTGTTGTAGTTTCGGAGAGGGACGTGTTCTGTTCGATATTTTTGCAGGACGAAAAAATTAAAACTAAAAGTGAAGTTAAAAACAAAAGTATATTTTTCATAATTATTCTCCAAGAATTGTAATCTGATAAGATGAAGTGGACTGGATTGAGTCAGAAACTGCTGTTACAGTGAGCGTGTAATAGCCTGGAGCCATACCTGTTGTGTCAAGTGTAAACATATTTGTAGTTGAACTCTGCTGGACTTCATTAAGATACCAGGTATAAGTATAGGTTCCTGCAAAAGATGGTGTTGCTGTAAAGGTGTTAGAGTCTTCTGTGATTGTTATATCGGTGCCTGTCATAAGTGTAACGATAAAGCCCGTTTGTGAGCGCCACTGTGCTGTAAGGGTAATGTCTTTCTTAACAATGTATCCTTCTGCGATTGAAATACCGTCTGCGTACCAGCCTTTAAAACTGTAATTTGTTTCACTTAAATCCGGTATATCTTCTGTCTCAAGGACATATCCGTATTTTGCGGTCTTGCTTTCAGGAGGTTCCCCATATTCTGAACTGTAAGAAACTGTGTAAGTGTTTCTGTCGTAGTAGATTTCTACAACTGTTGAGCCGTCGTCTTGGATTGTTTCCTGTTCAAAGGTTTTTGCTGTAAAGCCTTCGTAGGTTTTTGCGGCGGCAGCTGTCTGAGTGCCGGGGGTGCCTGTTTTTTGCTCTGCGGCTTCTTCGGTGTAGCCGTCATCTGCAAAGTTTTGTAAAAGGTGTTTTACTGTATAAGTTGAATCCACACCCTGCCACTGTGCATAAAGTGTTAAATCTGTAGAAGAAGTTATGTCGGTTCCATCGTTGTATTCAACCGTGCCCTGCTGACTTTTTGCCCAGCCTGTAAAGTTATGATTTGTGCAGGAAAGGCCAAGTTCATCTGCTGTCGGTAGGGAAGCTGCCTGATTCTTTTTGATTAAAAGCGTTTTTGTCGTTTCAGTTGTCTCAGTTGTTCCTGAGAACGAACCGCCGTTTGCATCAAGAATGATTTTTATCTTGGGCTCCTGGCTTGTGGATGAATCGCTGCAGGATACAAAGTTCAATAAGAGGACAGTGCAGAGTGACAGTGCAAAGACCCTTGCTAAATAAGAAAACCAACTTTTTGAAATAGTCATAGGACACTCCAGATTAATAATAATATAAAATTATTTTATCATGACTTTAAGAATAAGGCTAGTTTTT
>DLYJ01000119.1 GCA_003447785.1 Treponema sp. | reverse complement strand
GGCGCAGTTTATTCAATTATGGCGCTGTGTGTTTTGTATTTCTTTTCAAATTCAATTATTTCGCTTTTTATGGACCGGGGCGAATCTGCGTCGGTTTCTCAAAATGTAATTCAAAACGCAAGATTCTTCCTGCTCTGCAACGGGGTAACCTATTTTCTTCTTGCCCTGGTGAATATCGTGCGCTTTATGATTCAGGGGATGGGCTTTTCAAAAACTGCTGTATTTGCTGGAATTTTTGAATTAATCGGCCGTTCAACAATCGGCGTATGGATTGTTCCTCTGCTAGGGTTTAAGGGAGCGTGCCTTGCAAGTCCTCTGGCGTGGGTGCTTGCCGATGCCTTTCTGATTCCCGCGTTTTTCTACTGCCAGAAAAAATTGTAGCACTGACAAACATAAGTAAGACTCTTGCAAGAAAAGTTAGAAAGTGCTAACATAAGTTTGCAGTGGGAAAGTTATCCTCCTGCAAAAAGAGTCTTTTATGCGTAAATATATATTGTCTTTATTACTCACTGCCGGAATTCTTTCCGGTGTTTTTGCCGCAGATAAATCATGGAACGCTGTTGCCACGGAAATGAAAGGAATCATTGACGATGCATTCAGCCTGTACCAGAGCCAGAAGGCTGATGCTGCCTACGAGCGCGTCAATGATGCATATTTCGGTCACTATGAAGTAGACGGTTTTGAACGCTCTACACAGAGCCGCATCGGTGGTAGCCGCGCAGGTAACGTTGAAGTTCAGTTCAGCAGGTTGAAGAGTGCAATCCGTGGTGCAAAGCCTGCTGAAGAAGTACGTAAGGAAGCCGACACCCTTATCAGCATGCTTTTTGAGGATGCAGAAAAACTTGATCCTCCCAAAATGACATGGAATGAACTTGCCGTAGTTCTCAGCAAAGAATTTAAAGAAGCCGCAGATATGTACGCTGACGGTCATGTGGTTACGGCAGAACCAAAATTCCGCAAGGCATATTCCCGTTATTACGGAAAATCAAAACTTCAGGAAAATGTTGCAAAAAGTCTCGGATACAAGCGGGACGCACAGATTGTTGATTTGTATACACAGACAAAGACTATGATTTTGAACCGCGGTCCAAAACCGGAAGTTGTTGAATCAATCAGTTCACTTTCAGAAATGATTACAGACACGGCAGCCGACCTGACTTCAAAACAGGGACGAATCCAGTGGTGGGGAACCGTTTTTGCTTCGCTGATGATTCTCCTCCGTGAAGGTTTTGAAGCCATTCTTATCGTAGGTGCAATTATCGCATACCTTCGAAAAAGCGGTAATGAAGATAATCTGGGCGCCGTTTACAAAGGCTCTGTATGGGGTATCGTTGCTTCTGTAATTATGGCTCTGATTCTCATGGGACTTACAAAATTCGGTTTCCAGAGCGGCCAGGGACAGGAAGTTGTAGAAGGCGTAACAATGTTCATTGCCGTTGCAGTTCTTTTCTATACTTCAAACTGGATGATAAGCAAGGCTTCTTCAAAAGCCTGGGAAAGCTACATTCAGGGCAGGGTAAAAACTTCGGTGGATAAGCGCAGTATGTTCAGTCTTGCCTTTACATGTTTTCTTGCAGTATTCCGCGAAGGTGCCGAAGTAATTCTCTTCTATCAGGCCCTGTTTACAGGTTCTGACAGTAAGGGAACTGTTCCTGCAGTTATAGCCGGTATGGTAATTGCAGTTGTTCTCCTGGTATTTGTTTACAAGGCAATTATTCTTACAGGTAAAAAACTTCCGCTCAAACCTTTCTTCTATGCAACTTCGATTCTGATGTTTGTAATGGTTGTTTCGTTTGTTGGCGGGGGAATAAGTGAATTTGTAGATGCAAGCTGGATTCAGCCGCGTCTTGTAAATGGAGTTCCGACGGTAAGTCTTCTCGGAATCTATCCATACGCAGAATCTTTAATCGCTCAGGGAATTGCAGTTGCTGTGATTGTACTGACTTTGGTTATAGGTTCTCTGTTAAAAAGGAATAAAAAAACAGCTCAATAAAGGAGCGAGGAGTATTTTATGAAAAAGACAATGTCTTTGGTAATGGCAGGTGCCGCTCTGGTATTTGCATTTATGGGTTGTTCAAAGAACAACGGTTCACAGGCTGCTTCATCAGCAGCTGCAGAAGATACAGCAGAAGAAGCTGGCGGATTCGTTGAACACGACATCGGCGACGAACAGAAGGCAGGTTTCCTTGCTGTAAACGGCGTTTATTTCCAGGCTGTTGATATGAAATCAGGCGAAGGAAACACACAGAGTGGTGCAGACTTCACAATGCATATCGAAGCAGATATCGCTGCTATGGAAAACGACCTTGGATTCGTTGTAGACCAGTTTGTACCTGGCCTTACAGTTGAATACGAAATTGTTAATCAGGCAAATAATGCTGTTGTAGTAAAAGGAACATTCATGCAGATGAATGCTTCTGACGGTCCTCACTACGGTGCCAACATCAACCTCAACAACGCTGGTACATACACAGCACGTTTCATCATCCACAGTCCTGCAGAAAACAACTACTTCATTCACACTGATGATGACACAAAACCAGGTTCAACTCTTCAGAAATACTGGCCAAACGACAAGCCTCTCACAGTTGAATTCAAAGACTGGGTATTTGATGGCAAGAAAGTTCAGCCGGAATACAACTAATCTTATCGAATCTTAAGGTTTCCAGAGAGGGGCTGACTGTCACAATCATCCCCTCGCGGCTTTTTACCGGGAAGTTTTTTGAACTTCCCTTACTTTTTTTTGTGGGCAATAATTTTCATGGCTAAGAATTTATTTGAAACAGTACACGATTTATTAATTCCTTTTATGCTGTTTGCAATGATCGCCGGCTTTACGCTTAAAAACGATAATTTTAAAATCCGGCAGAACTTTATTAAAATTACAGCCGGCGCATTTGTGTTCATTTTTGCCGTTTCCTTCCTGAGACAGCAGCGCCTCATTAAATACAACCAGATTAATAACATCTATCTTCTTGTAACTTCGCTTATCAGCGGGCTGGCTTATTGTGTTTTGAACTGGATTACTTATTTAAAACAAAATTCCTCCAGAATCACTGATATCGTAAAATGGAGCCTTGGCGGTTTATTTGTTTTTACTCTTTTACTCTGTCGAATTCCTCCGATTTACGAACTTCCATTTCACTTTGTGGTAATGGACGATACTTATTTCAGCACTCAGTTTCTGCTCAAATGTACCGGCTATCTTTGCGGATGGCTCTGCTGCATTCTGACATGTTTTGCTTTATACAAAATCTCAAACAGAATTTCTGAAAAACAGTCCCTTCTCTGCTTTAGCGGACTGTATTTAATCGGCGGATTCATTTCTTTTGTAAGCATCCTGGGAATCATCAATTCCTATTACAGAAGACGCTTTAAAATTCCAGCAGGCTTACGAACAAAGCTCCCCCAGTTAATCCAAGCCGAAAACGTGATTTTCTTTGCTTCATTAATCTGTGTAATGATTTTGTCCCTTGCATTCTTTATTTACAGCATGAAAATTCACGGGGAGTACACAAATCCGGCCGAACACAGGCGCCTCCGTGCTACAGCGCGCAATAATCGGCGCTGGGCTGGTTTTTTAATCGCTCTTTCAGTCTTCTGCTGGATCGACATGACAGCAATAAAAAAGATTGCAAATAAGGTTGTCGTTCTGTCACCTTCGGAAGAGTATACCCTTGAAAACGGCGAAATCTTTATTCCAATTGAACAGGTACTGGACGGCCACCTGCACCGCTTTACCTGGGTTAACGACCGCGGTAAGGAAATCCGGTTCATTATTGTGCAAAAGCGCGGAACAAACCTTGGTGTCGGTTTTGATGCCTGCGAGGTTTGCGGAGATGCCGGTTACTATGAGCGCAAGAGTGAAATCGTATGCAGCCGCTGTGACGTTGTAATGAATAAAAGCACAATCGGGCTTAAGGGCGGCTGTAACCCGATTCCTCTTGCATCGCGGATAGAAGATGGTCAGGTAATCATCAGGACAAGCGACGTTAACAAAGAGGAAAAACGATTCAGATAATAAGGCGGTTTTGGCCGCGGGAGATAACTTATGTTTTGGCGCATGGTGCTGAGGGCACTTATCAGGCAAAAAAAGAAGATGATAATGATTGCGTTTACGATTGCGCTGGGAGCATCCCTTGCTACAGCCATGTTAAACGTAATGTTTGATGTTGGAGATAAGGTAAACCAGGAATTAAAGGCTTATGGTGCAAACATCCGTGTTGTGCCGCAGTCAGTTTCCATTCTTGGGGAAATGATCGGGGACGAAGGTGAAACGAACCAGTACCTTCGGGAAGATGAACTTGGAAAAATAAAAACAATTTTCTGGTCATTCAATATTGTTGATTTTGCACCCTTTCTTGATTCAACCGTCCAGTTGAATTCAAGTGCAAAAACAAAACTTGTGGGAACCTGGTTTGCCCACCACATGGAGCTTCCAACCGGCGAAACCCTGGATACCGGTATGGCTGCCATGAAAAACTGGTGGACAGTTGAAGGAAACTGGCTTTCTGAAGACGACAACGACGGCGTGATGGCAGGGGCAGTAGTTGCCGCAAAAAACAATTTGAAAATCGGTGATTCCGTTTTAATCAGCCGCGCCGGAAAATCAAAAAAATATCTGGTTAAGGCGATTTTTGACGCAGGGGGAGACGAAGACGAATGTCTTTACGTTAACCTTGCAAGTGCCCAGGATTTTCTGGGTAAAAAAGGTTTGATTTCCAGCATTGAAGTCAGCGCCCTCACAACGCCGGACAACGACCTTGCCCGGAGAGCGGCTCAGGACCCCCAGAGCCTTAACATGGTTGACTGGGACACATGGTATTGTACGGCCTATGTAAGTTCAATCTGCTACCAGATTCAGGAGGTGATTTCCAATTCATCTGCCAGGGCTGTAAGACAGGTTGCAGAAAGTGAAGGCGCCATCCTGAATAAAACCCAGCTTCTCATGCTTCTGATAACAATTCTGAGTCTGATTGGTTCGGCACTTGGTATTAGTAACATTGTTACCGCAAGTGTTATGGAACGCGCTCAGGAAATAGGCCTGTTAAAGGCAGTAGGCGCTCATGACGGTCCGATTTCGGCACTGGTTTTGACTGAGATTTTAATTACAGCCGTAGCAGGCGGCTGTGCCGGATATTTTGCCGGACTTGGCTTTGCGCAGATTATCGGGCAGTCGGTATTTGATTCTGCGATTAACATTAAGGTAACGGTAATTCCACTGGTTGCAATTTTGATTTTTGTTGTAACAATGGCAGGTTCTGTTCCGTCGATTCGATTGCTGTTAAGCCTGAAACCTGCAGAAGTTTTGCACGGAAGGTAATTATATGACTAGAAAGCAGTTTTACTTAAAGATGATTACAAGTTCGATTATGAGACGCCGGAGCCGCATGCTCATTGCATTGCTGGCTGTGGCAATCGGTTCAACAATTCTGAGCGGGCTTGTAACAATTTACTATGACGTTCCCCGCCAGATGGGGCAGGAATTCCGTTCCTACGGCGCAAACATGACCTTTGTTCCGTCGGGGGCTGGCGACATTTTGCAGGAAGATCTTGATAAGGCACTTTCCTTTGTTCCCCGGGATAAGCTTGTGGGAGCAAGTTCCTATCGGTATGAAACAATTACGGTTAACCGTCTCGGCTTTATGGCAGGCGGCGTAAAATTCGATTCAGTTAAAAAGACCCGTCCTTACTGGCTTGTAAACGGTGAGTACCCGGCAAAAACAAGAGAAGTTCTTGCCGGACAGACAGTTGCCCAGTCCCTTGCCCTCAAAAACGGCTCTGAGATTAATCTGGATATGGTGAACGAAAAGGGCGAACACAAAAATTATTCCGTAAAAGTTACCGGAATCCTGCAGACCGGCGGCGCGGAAGAAGAATGCATTTTTATGGACAGTGATGAATTGTCTCAGGTAACAGGCAGCGCTGGAATCTGCGATGTTGCAGAACTTTCCATCAGTGCTTCTGCCGATGAACTTGCTGTAATCCGTGACCGGATTGACCAGAATGTTCCGGGCATTACTGCGCGCCTTGTAAAACGCGTAACACAGAGTGAAGGAACCGTTCTTAAAAAACTTCAGTCCCTTGTGTGGATTGTAACCTGCGTTGTTCTGATTTTGACCATGGTCTGTGTTGCAACAACAATGATGGCTGTGGTAACGGAGAGACGCAAGGAAATCGGACTTAAAAAGGCCCTGGGCGCTTCCAACCAGAACCTGGTAGAAGAGTTTTTGGGCGAAGGACTTTTTCTTGGAGGCCTTGGCGGCGTGCTGGGCGTAATTCTCGGATTTGCCTTTGCACATGCTGTCAGCCTGAACGTATTTCACAGATCAATTTCGTTCCAGTGGGGACTTGTTCCTGTAACGATTATAGTTTCCGTAATTATCACGGCCCTTGCGTGTCTGATTCCTGTACGGAGCGCAACCACCGTAGACCCTGTAATTGTTCTTCGCGGGGAGTAGGGAAAAATCAGTTTTTTGTGGCGTCCATGCCACGGGGAGGCCTTATGGCATTACTTGAAGTAAAGAATATTTCTAAGATTTATAAAATGGGTGACAGCGAAGTTGCTGCCCTTCATGACGTAAGCTTGAGTGTAGAAAAAGGCGAGTGGCTTGCAATAATGGGACCTTCAGGTTCAGGAAAATCTACAATGATGAATATCATCGGCTGTATGGATACTCCGACTAAGGGTCAGGTAATTCTTGAAGGAAAGGACATTGCGCAGGTTTCTTCAAAAAACCTTACAAATCTCCGCCGCGACAAAATCGGGCTCGTATTCCAGCAGTTTCACCTGGTAAATTATCTGACCGCCGTAGAAAACGTTATGGTAAGCCAGTATTACCACTCAATGCCGGACGAAAAGGAAGCCCTTGAAGCTTTGGAAATGGTCGGACTTCGCGAACGGGCAAACCACCTTCCCCACGAACTTTCTGGCGGTGAACAGCAGCGTGTCTGCATCGCCCGGGCACTTATCAATCACCCGCAGATTATACTTGCAGATGAACCTACAGGTAACCTGGATGAAGCAAACGAAAACCTTGTAATCGATCTGTTTAAGCGTCTCCACAAGAAGGGCAGGACAATCATCGTTGTAACACACGCTCCGGAAGTTGCCGAATACGCTCAGCGCACCATCGTGCTTGAACACGGCAAATTCCACAAAGAGATCATCAACGACAGGGCCGAATAAATTTCTTGACCGCCGGAACAAAAATTCATAAATTCAATTTATGAATAAAGCTGTAAAAATTCTTTTATCCGTTCTTGGCGGTCTCGGTATTTTAATCGCTGCAATAATTTTAATTGCACTTGTTTTTGTTTTTCTCTGGCCGTCTTTTGGCGGTTCTGCCTCAAGGCAGGACAAAATTGACTATGCACGACGCGCTCCAAACTTTTACGACGGCGTGTTCCACAACCAGAGCAGCTTTAGTCCGATGTCGATGGTAAAAAATCCTGCACCGGATCCAAAAACAATCTCAGACAATACTCCCCGTCCAGATTTTGAATTTCCTGTAAAAACTCCTGATTTTATTGTAAACGGTCAGCGTGCCAGCGCTCAGCGTGCGCCTATTGATGAATTCAATTCCACCTGGCTGGGACACTCAACGGTTTTTATCCAGATGCACGGTATGAATATTTTATTTGACCCCGTGTTCAGCGAAGTAATTTCTCCGGTAAGTTTTGCTGGAAGCAGACGGTTTTCTCATCCGC
>DLYJ01000196.1 GCA_003447785.1 Treponema sp. | reverse complement strand
ATTACCTTCAACCATGCGAAGACAGACGCGCTTTCCTGGAAGTGTACATATTACGGGCATTTTTTTAAGAAACCCCGACATTTGAACTATAAAATTCAGGAAAAATCAGGGACTAAATAAGGTAATCCAGAAGCATAAAAATCGCGGTTCCACCAAAAATGCTTACCATACTGTTGCTGAATTTAAGATGCAGAACTATTGTTGAAAGAACTCCGATTAAGGCCGGAATCCCGTAGGGCATTTCTGTTACGGTTGCAAATTTAGGATCGCTCAGACAGTAAACAATGAGAACTCCGATTACCATTGCCGGAATATATTTTTCGATAAAGGCAAGAAGCTTTGGCGGCTTTCTCTTACTGAACAGAATGAACGGAAAGGCCCTGAGTAAAAACATCAGGACTGCAGAAGAAAAAGTTGCGATTAATGCCTGTAAAATTGACAGTCTCATTTAGATTCCTCCCCGATAGATTCAAGTTGATCCCGGTTTTTGTTGAATACACCCCGGACCAGAAGAAGTACTGCAATTCCAAGGGAAAGTGCTACAATCAGCTGGTGCTGGGCCGGAAGAATTCCAACCTTTGACAAAATGATTGCAGTCAGGCTTGTAAGAATTCCACAAAGTGAAGGGAAGAAGTCCTTTGACATTTTTATCTGGTTTATCATTAAAACGATAAAGAGCGCATTAAGTGCAAAGTCAACGCCCGCAAAACTAAACGGAAGAAGGGTTCCCAGGAGGGCTCCGATTAAAGTTCCTGTAAGCCAGTAGAGCCAGTCCATGGCCGCAATCAGACTGTAGTACTCACCCGGATGCTCGCCTTCAGGACAATCTTCGGTAGAAAGCAGTGCGTAAGTTTCGTCTGTCAGGGCAAAAATCAGGAAGAATTTCCATTTGCCTGCTTTTTCATATTTTTTAAGAAGGGAAAGTCCGTAAACGATGTGACGGATTCCTACAAAAAACTGTGTAATCAAAAAGGCCGGAAGACTGGCACCAGCTGCCATAAGTCCGACAGCCATGTATTCACCTGTTCCGGAAAAAACAGTAAGGCTCATTACAAGGGCGAGCCACCACGGATAGCCCGCAGTTACAACCATGAGTCCGAATGGAATTCCAATTGAAATATAACCGAAAAGAATCGGTATCGTTAAATGAAAAGCTTTTTTTACGTTCTGTCGTTGAACCATGATTGGAGTAATATATCAGATTGCGGATAAAAGATTAAGGGGGTTACACCATATTCAAAAAAAAGGTATAGTTGAACCTGAGAGGGAAACGGAGTTAGGAAATTATGTTTACAATTATATTAGGACTTTTACTTATCGGATTTTGTGTGTGCGCCTGTCTTCCGCAGGTTTTGGGCTGGGGACCTGAGATTATCGCTGCAATCAAAGGTGTTGCTCCCGTATTCTGCGCACTGGCCGGTCTGATTATGATTTTTATCGGAGTTGCAGACATTCAGGACAAGGCAGAAGCCCGCAAGGAAGAAAAAGAAGCCTAGGGCGCTGAGTCAGGAAAAGCTCTGAAAAACTGGCAGTTTTTGTGAAATTTATTGAATTTTGCAACCGCTGTTTATTGACCAAAATTAATAAAAAATTTATATTAATTATCCCCGTATATGCGCAGATAAATGCTTCAATATCTGCGGTTGTGTAGGACTGAAGATGCAAATCAGAATTACACAAAGACTTTTATAGTACAAGGTATATACAAATGAAAACTTTATTCGTTAAAGATTACGAACAGAAACGCGACTGGTACGTTATTGACGCTGCCGGTAAACCACTTGGACGCGTAGCAGCAAAAGCTGCATCAGTTCTTCGCGGAAAGAACAAGGCTACTTACACACCTAACCAGAACATGGGTGACTTTGTAGTAATTATCAATGCAGACAAAGTAATTGTTTCTGGAAACAAAACAGAAGACATGCTTTATCGTCATCACACCGGTTTCATCGGCGGTCTCCGTGAATACTCATTCGCTAAGTTGATTGAAAAGAAACCAACTGAACCACTTACACGTACAATTAACGGTATGCTTCCTAATGGACGTCTTGGACGCAAGCTCATGGACAATCTTAAAGTTTATGCAGGATCTGACTATCCTCAGAAAGCACAGAATCCAAAGCCACTTGAAGTTTAATTAGGAGTCTATGATGGTAAAGAATATTGCTATTGGTACAGGTAGAAGAAAGACAGCTACAGCACGCGTTTTCCTGCGTGATGGCAGCGGAAAAATCGTTGTAAACGGAAAAGATGTTGCTGAATATTTTGACTCAGAAGAACAGGTACGTATCGTACACCAGCCGCTTCTCGTTACAAGCAACGAAAATAAATATGACATTCTTATCAACGTAACTGGCGGTGGTCTTAAAGGTCAGGCTGAAGCTTGTCTTCACGGTCTTTCAAGAGCTCTTCTCCAGGTTGATCCTGATGCTCATACATCACTTAAAGCAAACGGCTTCCTTACACGTGATAGCCGCATGGTTGAACGCAAGAAGTACGGTCAGCGTGGTGCACGCCGCCGCTTCCAGTTCTCAAAGC
>DLYJ01000095.1 GCA_003447785.1 Treponema sp. | reverse complement strand
TTTTGTGCACATTGCTCATACTTCTGCCCGTTTCCGCTCAGGTTGAATCCTTAAACCTTAAGGCAAAAAACTATACTGCAACTTTAAAATACAACCAGACCTTTTATCCGGGGGATCCTATAGCCGTCCGCCTTACACTTCAGGGAAAACGGAAGGTTAAAAAATTTGCAGGAAAGTCCGAATCAGTAGTTTATTACACAAGTGCGGCAAAACCTGAAAAGAAAATCCGTAAGGCCAGGATGTATTTTGTTCCATCAAAGGCGGGCACGGACGACCTCTTTGTTCTCCTGCCTTCATCGACTTACCTTGAGGCAGGCGAATACCTGCTGAACGCAGATTTTACAGCATTCTGCAGTGAACCAGAAAGCTTCTGCGTAAAAATAAACTGTCTTCCTAAAGACTTTGTAACGGAAACAATTGCACTGGGGCCGCGCAATACAAAAATCAAAACAGATACAAGCCCGGAGCGCAGCGACCAGATAAAGCGCCTGAACAAAATTCTTGAGACAACAAATTCTGATTCAATTTATGCCTTTGAAGCATACACCGCCCCGACTCCGGCTACAAGAAGAACATCTTTCTTTGCTGACCGTCGCACCTTCACTTATTCCACAGGGGGCTCAACGACAAACCTCCACTACGGAATTGACTATGGCATCAAAACGGGAAACGAAGTCCGTGCCTGCGGCCGCGGAAAGGTTGTAATGGCAGAAGACAGGGTTTCAACAGGATGGAGCATCTGTATCGAGCACCTTCCGGGACTGTACAGTCTTTATTACCACATGAGTGAATTAAAGGTTAATGTGGGTGACATGGTTGAGGAACAGCAGCTGATTGGGCTTTCAGGAGCCACCGGGCTTGCCACAGGACCGCACCTTCACTGGGAAATGAGGCTCTATATGGAAGCCGTAAATCCTGATTACTTTGTAACGGACTTTACTTTACCATAGCAAGGAATTCTTCTTCGTTGATGATTGGAATTCCAAGTTTTGCGGCTTTTACGTTTTTTGAAGAGCCGCTGGTAGTATCGTTTGTCACAAGGTAAGACAAATCTTTTGTCACGGATGACTTGCAGGTTCCGCCGAGTTTTTTTACCATAATTTCAGCGTCAGCGCGCTTTAAGGTTCTCAGTTCTCCGGTAAAACAGAATGATTTTCCTGAGAGCTCTCCCTCAGACGGATTTTCAAGTTCAATTATTGAATTATTGGTCAGGGCGAGCATTTCTTCCCGGTTTTCTGCAAGGCCTTCCACAAAGATTCTGGCTGTAATGTCTGCAAAGCCGTAAACGCTGCTGATTTCTTCCTGAGTTGAATCCAGAAGTTTCTGCAATGTATTAAAGCCTGAATCCACAAGTTTTTGAATCATTGTTTCGCCAAGGCCTTCGATATCAAAGCCTGCAACAAAAACAGGAAGGCTCATTTTTCTGTGAGCTTGTATACTTTCGTAGACTTTTTTTGCTCCGAGACTGTCTTTTTCCTTTTCCCGGGACTCTTCATTCAAAAAATATGGGGTCAGTTCATCAACTGTGAGTGCGTAAATATCGCTTATGGATGTAAGTTTTTTGTCCTTAAAAAGTTTTTGAATCAGTGTCTGGCCAAAATCGCGGATATCAACAACATCAACCCACTTGTAAATCTGGTGCAGTACACGCTTTTCACAGAGTTTGTTAGGACAATAAAGCCGGGCCCCTTCATCTATAAGTTTTGTTCCGCAGACACTGCAGACCTGAGGAAACACAACAGGACTTGTTACCTGCCCTTCTTCCTCTGGAAGTACAGATTCAATTTTTGGAATAATTTCTCCCCGCTTTACCACTACGACACGGCTTCCTATTTTTACGCCAAGCTGGCGCATTGTATCCGGGTTTGCAAGGCTTGCACGCTGAACGGTGGTTCCGTTGAGCTGAACTTCGTCAAAAATTGCCACAGGTGTGTACGTTGCCCCGCTTTCGCTCCACTCAACTTCTTTCAGGGTGCTCACCGCTTCTTCCAGACTAAACTTAAATGCAATCTGTCTGTCAGGACGGGCACGGCTTGCATCAGCCAGGTTTATGGTGCGTTCCTTGATAACAAGACCGTCAATGTCATAGTCAATTTTTTTGCGCTCTTCCATTACCAGGGCGCGGTAATCGATAACTTCCTGAGGAGTTCTGCATATTTTAAGCGGGCTTGTTGTAAAACCACATGACTGTAACCATTCAATTTTCTGCACTTCATCTGCAAAGGGGCTTTGACCTTCTGTTGCAAGTGCATCATAGGTAATGAGACAAAGGTTTTCGCTTCCGCTTCCGTCCTTGCGCTTCATCAGGCCGTTGGCCGCATTACGGCAGTTCGCTTTATCAGAGTACAGTTTCTGGTGAACTTCATGGCTCATGATGACTTCGCCGCGGACTGCACCAGTAAAAGTAATTCTTTTTCCGCCTTCATCATAAAGGGCAATTTTTACGCCCTGCATTTTTTTTGCGTTGGCTGTGATTTCGTCTCCGATTGTACCGTCACCCCGGGTAACGGCCCGCACAAGAAGACCTTCAGAGTATTGAAGTTCAAGGGAAGCGCCGTCCAGCTTGTATTCTACCAGATATTCATCATAAACGTGATTTTTTGCCCAGTCTAAAAACTGTTCGGGATTTGCTGCCTTTTCCTGACTTCCCATGGGCATGATGTGTGCAATTTTTGCAAAGTTTCCGCTGTCGGCCCCTACCCGCTGCAGAACAGGATTCTGAGGGTCAAGGGATTTGAGTTCATCCCAGAGCTTATCGAATTCGGCATCTGAGATTTCGCCCTCGCCATTGTAATATGAATCCTGATACTTTTTAATAAGAGAAGCCAATTCATTTATTCTCTGCGTCTGGTCGATATCAAACAAATCCATTTTTTATACTCTCGTAAACATTAATTCACTTATTACGCGGTTAGCGTCAAGACCTTTCTGTTCAAAACGGGTTTCCGGGCGCCATTGCTGGTGAGGTGCAAGGCCGTCAAACTTGTTTTTAAGGCCGGTCGTCTGATTCAATTCATCAAGGGCAAACTCCGCATAGGGCAGCCAGTCGGTTACAAAATAAAGATAGCCGCCCTTTACGAGTTTTGATGTCATCAAATCAGATCTGGGGCGCTGAACCAGCCTTCTTTTGTGATGACGCTTTTTTGGCCACGGATCTGCAAAGAAAATATGGAATGCGCTGACCGAATTATCCTTAATCTGCTTTTTAAGGACTTCCATTGCATCGTATTCAATAATTCTGATATTTGAAAGATTAAGTTCTTCAATGGAAGCAAGGAGTTTTCCCACGCCCGGTTTATGAACTTCAATTCCGATGTAATTTATGTCAGGATTATTCTGGGCGATGATGGCTGTTGCCTTACCCATTCCAAAACCGATTTCGATTACTGTGGGATTTTTATTTCCGAAAACACTTTCAAAATCAAGGGGAGTTTCTGAAAAATCAATGCAGTATTTGTCATGAAGTTTTTCGTAGGCATTTTTTTCTGAATTTGTAAAATGGCCTGCGCGAAGAACATAGGTTTTTATCGAACGCTCAATAAAATTTTCTTTTTTTGTATCTTCTGTTTCGTTATTCATTGTTTAATTCCCCGTCTGTTTTCTTTTCTGTTTCGCCGAGTTTTCTAAGCGGCAGCAAATATAACTGACTTCCGCTGGTTGTGGCAAGACAGGTTCTGATATATGCCGCCTTATTGTAATCCCGCATTATGTTTACGTCTGCTTTCCAGGTGGATTTTTTTGCGCCGTAGTAAAGCATGTTCATGTTTTTGTCATAGAGAATTGTGTTTTCTGCAAGGATTCCCTTTGTGATGTTCCTGATTTCGGTGCAGGGGGAATCAAGAAGATCCTTTTTATAGGAAACTGAAAAACTTGTTTTGGCTTCGTTTCCTGCAGCGTCATAGTAAAACACGTCGTAGGTTCCTGTTAAAACATCGTCAGGACCAGGAGACTTGAGATTGCTGTAGCCTGCATAATTCTTATTGGAGTTTGTAAAAATAACCGGGTTTGAAACATACCATGTGTACTTTGTGGCTCTGTGAACGATTTTAAGGGACTCCGTGCGCTGGGCTTCGTTTTCTATGTGCACAAAAACTGAAAAACGCAGTGCCGGACTTGATTTTTCGTCCTCGTATTCAAAAATTGTAGTTCCGGTAACGCTTAAAACCTTAGCTTCCGATGAGGAGCACGCAAACAAAAATGCGCATAAAACTACTGTTAAAAGTGAGTAAATGAATTTATTCATTATTAGTATTAAAAATTGAATACCAGGTTAATGACGGTAAGGTCACTTGAAGAGAACTGGTTTACAATTGATTCAAATTTAACGTTAACCTTCTTGCAGGCGTCATCCAGATAAGAAAGATAGTAAAGACCAAGGTCTGTGCTTTCCTGTCCTTCCGGCAGTTCGCGGTAAAAGTCAATAAGGCTTTTTTTGTTTGTATCGGCAGATGCCTTTGATTCGATATTTTCCTTTACTTCCTGGAACTCATCGTCCTTGTTGTAAAGTGTAATCTGAAGGCGTCCCTGTTTACCGATTGCGGATGAACCGCCACCCAGCTTCCATGAGATAAATACCTGCTCGTGTTTGCGTTTGAGTTCCGCGATGATTTTTGCACGAACTTCCGGATCGTAAATCAGCGAATCCGTATCATCGATTCCGTTGTACATGATTTTTGCTTCTTTACGCATGTTTGTGTTTTCGTTGTTAAGGGCAAGTTCCATTACAAGAATCGAAATATATTCTGCAACACGTGATTTTTCCATGTAAACCTGGAGAAGATGACGAATTGCAAGATTAATCTGTGAAAAACCGTCTGTTTTGTAGAACTTGGTAATAATGTACCAGTTCATCAGGGAAAGGCGGTTCAGGAATTTTTCTGTCATGAGAAGATAAATATTCTTTTCTTCAAGGGAATAATCCTTGTTTTCCATTACCGACTTCCAGATCGGGTCGAGAATTTCTTTTTTGGCAAGGTTAACTATGGGCTGACGCTGGGAAAGCTGTGCCCGCAGCTGGTTTTCGCTCATTTTTGTGCGTTCGTCGATGAGCTGTGAAGGATTTGCGCGGTTGTGCTTTCTTACACAATCCGTCTGAATTAGATCCGCAAATACCTGCCTGTCAAACTGTTTATACAAAACTGAATAAACTACAACCTTCGAAAGATCCATAACTTCCTGACGGACTGAAACGAATTCCGACATGGAAATTTCGATTTTAGAAATGTAGTTTACTAAAATCATGTTTTGAAGTGACTGAGGAGAAAAAGGATTTAAAGAAACACCATATTCTTCGATGTTATCAGCAAGTCTGAATCGCAGAAGCTTTATTTTATGACTGATAAAGTGACTGGCACCCTCTTCAGTAAGAATAACTTTCAACGGAAGATTCAAAGAAAATTTTTTACCAGTTCCACTCATAGTTCTTTTTTAACTCCATTAAAATTATTATATACCAAGGGTCTTGCATTGTAAACCTACAAATTATATTCTATTTATTATGAAGGGCGTTCACGCGAAAAATTTATTTTTAAAGTTAATATTTTTGACTTTTTTAACCTTTTGCACATTTTCTCAGAACGATAATTCAAGCTTTTTGCGTGGCGCCCCCCTTACAAATTACGTGGAACAGACGCTGAAAAAAAACAGATTCAATCCGGTAAAAACAGAACTTGTCCACACCGGCAGCGACTTTTTTGCGTCAAACCTTACGCTGGATTTTACGGGAACTGATTTTTCCTACGAAACTGATTTAAACGACCAGAAAAAAAGCCTTGTAGTAATCGATATAAAGCAGGAAGATTTTTTCAAAAAAACGGACACTGTACTTGATTTGATTAAATTTGTCAGGGATTCAAGGTTCACTTTTTCAGTTGAATTTGTATTTACCGCCATGGATGAACCGAGCCGTGTACCTTTCAGGAAGAATTTCCAGCAGAACGGAACCGAAGTTTTTGCGTCTTCCATGATTGATACCGACAACACAGTTGCACTTATTTTAAGCTTTGATGATTCATACGGCCAGTCGCGCATTTATACTGCAGGCTTTAAAAATTCATCACCGCTGTGGCTCACAAAACGGCTTGTTGAATCTTTTAACGACGAAAAAATTGAATATGTAAGCCCCCAGAAGTTTCTTTCAATTTATCGTGCAGGCCTTCTGTCCGGAAACCAGAAAATGACTTCTTTCTTTAAAAACTCAATGCCTTGTATTGCCATTGTCCTTGCCGACGACTCACACACAGGGGCAGTAAAAAATTTTCTGACACATTATTCAACCGAGGGAACGGACAGGGAAGACATTCATTACACTTTCTTTCAGCTTAAGTTTTTAAAACCCCTGTGGATTACTGAACGAATCAACATGATTGCCCTGGAAATCTTTGGTGTCCTGAGCATCCTGATTCTCTGCAGTTTCAGCTTTATCGGAAAAAGCCGCATCAAATACAAAAAAGCCTTTTCCAAATTCTGGTATATAATTCCTCTCACAATTTTTGTGTCACTCATTTCCCTGTACGCGGGACAGATTTTCTGCCGTTACATTCCGGTGGTGCACAGGGCAAATCCAATCATTCAATTTGTGCTAAAAATCATAGTTTCCACAATTGTTGTCACAATATTTTTTACCTTCCAGAGCCATTTTTCAAGGGAAGGCAGCGAATTTATCTACGGCTACAATCTGACACTGATTGCAGTTGCCAACGTTTTTATTTTCTGCGCGGCAGACATTACCCTTTTTTGGATGTTTGCCTTTGAATACCTTGTAATTTATTTTTCCCGGAACCTGGTAAAAATCCACGGTCTTGTCATTGCAATCGTTTTAATGCTCACCCCGTTTATGCCCTATCTTGCAGTCATTGCCGCAAACTCAAGCACATT
>DLYJ01000008.1 GCA_003447785.1 Treponema sp. | reverse complement strand
ACTTCAAGCGGTTATGTTGATACTTTCCGTCACTTCTGCCAGGAAGCGGGTCAGTATTCGTGGTGGAGCTACAGGTTCCACGCCCGCGAGAAGAACATCGGATGGCGCATTGACTATCAGTGCGTAAACGAAGGCTTTATAAACAATGTAGAAAGTTCAAGAATATTGAATTCAATAACCGGAAGCGACCATTGTCCGGTACAAATCATTGTAAATCCTTAAAGGCGGTATTCTTGTAAAACCGCTTTTAAATCTATATACTAAAAAGAAATTTTTGATGAGGTATTTTTTTTATGGCACTTACTCTTGCAGAGAAGCTTCTTCAGGCACACATCGTACCGGAAGCTTGTAAAGAAACAGAATTTGTAAAAGGACAGCCGATTAAACGCGGTTCCGACATTGCAATCAAAATCGATCAGACTCTTACTCAGGACGCAACCGGAACAATGACATATCTCCAGTTTGAAACAATTGGAATTCCACGCGTTAAAACAGAACTTTCGGTTTCTTATGTAGACCACAACACTCTTCAGACAGACTTCAAGAACATGGACGACCACCGTTACCTGCAGTCAATTGCTGCCAGATACGGCCTTTATTTCAGCCGTCCCGGCAACGGAATCTGCCACCAGGTTCATCTTGAATGCTTCGGCAAACCTGGAAAAACTCTCCTCGGTTCAGACAGCCACACTCCCACAGGCGGCGGTATCGGAATGATCGCCATCGGTGCCGGTGGTCTTGACGTTGCAGTTGCAATGGGCGGCGGTGCATTCCACCTTGCAATGCCAAAAATCTTTGGTGTTGAACTTACAGGCCACCTGCGCAAGGGTGTTGGTGCAAAAGACATCATCCTCGAAGTTCTCCGTCGCGAAACAGTAAAGGGCGGAACTCTTGCAATTTACGAATACTTCGGTGAAGGTGTTGAATCCCTGACAGTTCCACAGCGTGCAACCATCACAAACATGGGTGCCGAACTGGGAGCAACCTGTTCAATCTTCCCTTCTGATGCAAAAACAAAGAAGTTTCTGGAATCAATGGGACGCGGTAAAGACTGGACTGAACAGAAAGCTGACGAAGGCTGCGAATACGACAAAGTCATCAAAATCGATCTGGACAAACTGAGCGCACTTGCAGCATGTCCTCATAACCCTGACGTTATAAATTCAATCAAAGACCTTTCAGGAAAGAAAGTTACACAGGTTGTAATCGGTTCATGTACAAACTCTTCACTTGACGACCTGGAAAGCGTTGCCGCAATCGTTAAGGGCAAGCACATCGCTCCGGGCGTAGAAGCCGGAATCGCACCAGGAAGCCGCACAACACTTCTGATGGCTTCCAAATCAGGCATCCTTGAAGACCTGATTGAAGCAGGTTTCCGTATTCTTGAAAGTGCCTGCGGTCCATGTATCGGACAGGGCTTTGCACCAAACTCAGAAGGTGTAACCCTCCGCACATTCAACCGCAACTTTAAGGGACGCTCCGGAACTGCTGACGCAAATGTTTACCTCGTAAGCCCTGAAACTGCCGCTGCTGCCGCAATCACAGGCGTTATCACCGAGGCAGAAACGCTGGACTACGAAGATCCTGCATACAAGAAAGGCCTCCGCATCTCTCTCCTAGACGGAAAAGACAAGAGACTTTCAGGAAAGCAGATTCTTGCATGCGCTACAAACCGCGGTATGATGATTCCGCCGATTCCGCTGGAAGAAGCCCAGAAGGTAGAAATTCTCCGCGGACCAAACATCAAGCCTTGCCCTGCATGCCGCGAATACAAACCAAAACTTACGCTCCCTGTACGCTTAAAGGCTGGAGACAACGTTTCTACAGACGACATTATGCCGGCAGGAGCAAAGGTTCTGCCACTGCGTTCAAATATTCCTGAAATTTCAAAGTTCACCCTTACCCGCCTCGATCCAACATTCTATGAAAGAAGCGAAAAAGAAAACTTTGCTGACTGCTGTGTAATCGGCGGTGAAAACTACGGACAGGGTTCAAGCCGCGAACACGCAGCCCTCGGACCGATGTACCTTGGCGTACGCGCAATCATTACAAAGAGTTTTGCACGCATCCACAAGGCTAACCTTATCAACTACGGAATTATTCCAATCAATTTTGTTAATCCTGCTGATTATGATCAGATTAACCAGGGTGACACGATTGAACTTACAAATATTGAAGAAGCTCTGAGCACAGGTTGTGAATTTGATATCGTTTGCAACGGCAAAACTTTCAAGGGAATCAACGACCTTGCTGAACGCAGCCGCAATATTCTTAAACAGGGCGGTCTTGCTGCCTACACACGCAACGGCGGAAATTAATATAAATATTTGCGATTTTAATAATTGTGGATTATAATTTATATTACCGCAATCGTTGCGTTTAACAGGGTAACGGTGTGAATTCCACACCGTTGCTTTTATGGGGGAATTAGATGAACGTACATAACCTAATGGAAGAAGTAGTAGTATACAGAGTTAATAAGTTATACGAACAGGTAAAAGAAGTAAATGCCACATGGTTGACATGTGACTGCGAAAACTGCCGTCTTGATACAATAAGTTATGTACTTAACCGAATTCATCCCAAATACGTTGTAAGCGGCCGTGGAGTATTGCACGCCCGGGACGTAATGGAAGATCCTCAGGTAAAGGCTGATATCGACGCCCTCGGCATTGAAGGAATCCGCATTGTAAGCACAACAAAGCGTCCGTTCCACTCAAGTCCCCGCAAGGAATGCACAGTTCAGTCTTCAGAAAATCCTGTATTCAACTACCCTACAATCCAGGGAACAATTCTTGAAGGCAGCACATTTGAACCTCTCACAGGCGCAACAGTTACCCTCAAACAAAAGGGCGAACTTGTAGAAATGGCCGATATGACATGGGCAAACCCGATTCACACATACCAGAGCACAAAGGGAACTTACAGTTTCTGGCCACGCGCAACTCCGGCCAAAAAAGACGGAGAAACAAAAAAAGTAAGTTTTACAATTGATGTTTCATGCCCAGGCTATGATGACATTACATATTCTTTTGATACAACACTCACCGCAGAATCAGTAGTCCGCGGCGAACTTGACACTACAATTTCCCTCAAAATCATGGACCTTGTAATGTTCAAAAGCGAAATCAAAAACGATATGGACAGAATGATAGTTGCAGAATAAAAAAAAAATAAACTTTTTTTTGAAATTCTTCAAAAATGCTATTGACCTTTTTTTCGTAGTTTGTTATATTATCAAAGTCGATTGACGAAACGGACAGTTAGCTCAGTTGGTAGAGCCCCTGGTTTACACCCAGGTTGTCGGGAGTTCGAGTCTCTCACTGTCCATCTTGACCTGATTGAATCAGGTCTTTTTTTTCAACCGGGATGTAGCGCAGCTGGTAGCGCGCTTGGTTTGGGACCAAGATGTCGCAGGTTCGAATCCTGTCATCCCGACACCGTTAAGCAGAACGTAAGTTCTGCTTTTTTTTTTACATTTGACAGGATTCGAAGCGGAGTGAGCGCCGAGCAGGTGCGAGGATGAGGCGACAGGACGTCGCCGTAAGCGAACGCAGCCGCCCGGAAGGAGCAGACACGACGTCTGCGACTGGAGGGCTATCCTGTCATCCCGACACCATTGAGCAGAACTTTAGTTCTGCTCTTTTTTTTTGTATTTGACAGGATTTGAACCGAAACGAACGCCGACCAACGGGAGGAAGAGCGCACAAGGATGTGCGCGGAAGTGAGTGAAGGCGCCCGGAAGGAGCAGACACGATGTCTGCGACTGGAGGGCTATCCTGTCATCCCGACAATTTCGAGCAGAACGTAAGTTCTGCTCTTTTTTTTGCCTTAGACAGGAACGCAGTCCTTCCCCTTAAAACAAAGAATTTAAGCGACAAAGTAAGTAATATTGTTTATAATA
>DLYJ01000241.1:3300-3671 GCA_003447785.1 Treponema sp. | reverse complement strand
GAAGGTGCCGAAGTTGACTTTACCGTAGCTGACAAAGACGGAAAACCGACTGACCAGAAACTCCGTGTTTACACAACAAGATGTGATACATTGTTCGGTGCAACCTACATGGTTGTTTCTCCGGAACACCCTCTTATCGAAAAACTCACAACTACGGAACAGAAAGATGCAGTTACAAAATACCGGGAACAGGCTGCAAAGAAGAGCGACCTTGAACGCACTGACCTTGCAAAGGACAAGACCGGTGTATTCTCGGGAAGTTACGCAATCAACCCGGTAAACGGCAAACTTATCCCGATCTGGGTTGCAGACTATGTTCTGATTTCTTACGGTACAGGTGCAATTATGGCAGTTCCTGCCCACGATACCCG
>DLYJ01000241.1:2276-3247 GCA_003447785.1 Treponema sp. | reverse complement strand
TTTGCTAAAAAATTCAACCTGCCGATTATTGAAGTTCTCAAGTCAGAAGTAGACGTTCAGACTCAGGCATGGACAGAAGACGGCGTTCACGTTAATTCTGAATTCCTGAATGGATTGAATAAAAAAGATGCCATCGCAAAAATGCTGAAATTCCTTGAAGAAAAGAAAATCGGCAAAAAGGCAGTAAATTACAAACTGCGAGACTGGGTATTCAGCCGTCAGCGCTACTGGGGCGAGCCGATTCCACTGGTACACTGTCCAAAGTGCGGTACAGTTGCAGTTCCGGAAAGTGAACTTCCATTGCAGCTCCCTGATGTAAAGACTTACCAGCCGACAGGTACCGGCGAAAGCCCTCTTGCAGGAATCGACTCGTGGGTTAACTGCAAGTGTCCTCAGTGCGGCGGAGATGCACGCCGGGAAACAAACACAATGCCTCAGTGGGCAGGAAGCTGCTGGTACTACCTGCGCTACCTTGACCCTAAGAACGACAAGGAATTCTGCGACAAAAAAGCAGAAAACTACTGGATGCCAGTTGACCTTTACGTGGGCGGTGCAGAACACGCTGTTCTCCACCTGCTCTACGCACGCTTCTGGCACAAGGTTTTGTACGATCTGGGCCTTGTTTCTACAAAAGAACCGTTCCAGCGCCTTATCAACCAGGGTATGATTACTTCTTTTGCATTCCAGCGAAAGAACAAGTCTCTCGTTGCTGTTGATGCCGTAACAGAAAAAAATGGAAAATTCTATGCAAACGACGACAACGAAGAACTTGAACGCGTTGTTGCAAAAATGAGTAAGTCTCTCAAGAACGTTGTTAACCCTGACGAAATGATTAAAACTTACGGTGCAGACAGTGTCCGCATGTACGAAATGTTTATGGGACCGCTTACAGTTTCTAAACCATGGAATACACAGGGCCTCATTGGTGTAAACCGCTTCCTGGATAAAATCTGGCAGGTAAGCGACAAGCC
>DLYJ01000241.1:705-2146 GCA_003447785.1 Treponema sp. | reverse complement strand
CAAAGGTTACAAAGGACACCGCAAGCCTTGACTTTAACACTGCAATCAGCCAGATGATGATTTTTATCAACGAAGCTTCTAAAATGAATTCAATTCCAAAGACTATGTGGGAAGGCTTTGTTCTCATGCTCAGCCCGTATGCACCGCACCTTGGCGAAGAACTCTGGAGCAAGCTGGGTCACAAAGAAAGCAATGCTTACGAAAGCTGGCCTACTTTCAGCGAAGAATTCTGTGTTGAAGACACAAAAGAAATCGTTGTAAGCGTAAACGGAAAAGTCCGCGACAAGTTTACATGTGCTGCAGATACTCCAAAGGAAGAACTGGAAAATCTTGCAAAACAGACCGAAGGCTACAAAAAGTTTACAGACGGCAAAACCGTTGTAAAAGTAATCGTAGTTCCGGGCAAACTTGTTAATATTGTAGTTAAATAAGACAGGACAGTTTTTTAAGGGGCTGTCGAATAAATATGAGTCATTGCCGCGCTCAAGGGCATTGCTTGTCGCCCTTGCTTAGATGCGGCAATCTCTTGTATTGTAATAAAATAGATTTTCGGGTCAAGCCCGAAAATGACACTTGAAAGCCCGAAAATGACACTTTTTGAACTTATTCGTAAATCTCCGGCCTTCCAAGATAAAAGCCCTGCATGAGTTTAACCGGGTAATTTTTGAGGTAATTGAATTCAGCCTCGGTTTCTACACCTTCGGCAAGCATGGTAACTCCATATCGCATGGACATTTCCAGAATATCAATAAGGGCTTTCTGGTTTCTGACATCAGTATCAATATTTGAAATAATTTTGTGGTCGATTTTTACAATGTCAGGCTTGTAAAATTCAATACAGCGCATGTCAATGTTTTTGCCGGTTCCAAAATCGTCAATTGCATACTCCTCTCCAGTGCGTGATTTTTTGAACTGATGGATTTTCTGCTGGTGGGCATAACGGCTGTAATTTGTATATTCAAGAATTTCTATGACCAGCTTATCCTTGAATTTATTATCGCAAAGTTCACGTACCTTTTGCATCATTTCTTCGCTGACAAAGGCGGCCGGAAATGAATTAAGAAAGAGTTTTCCCTGGAGATTGTTTTTTAAAAAATGATAGGCGCCGTAATAAGTTGTAATTTCTTCTATGGTGTTGAGCTGCTGTTTTTTTGCAAAATGAGCAATCACTTCCATGGGGGTATAAGGCTCAGGGCGCATAAGTGCTTCATAGCCGTAAATTGAATTGGATTCAACTTCAAAAATCGGCTGAAAGGCAAACTTTATCTGCTCAGGTTGAGACATCACTTCATCGATGGTAACTTCGTCTTTACCGTTAATCACGTCATTAATTATAACAGCATTCAGATAATCTACAGATTTATATCTAAATATTATAAATATCGGGTTTTTATAAATAAAAATACAGAAATATGGAAACTACCAGGAAAGCGCGTCTGTC
>DLYJ01000241.1:0-632 GCA_003447785.1 Treponema sp. | reverse complement strand
AATAGGAATCCGACTGCGCTCGCTATGGCTCGCTTGCGAACCTTCAAAATGCTACGGCAGCCGCTTGCTTTCCTTCCCGTTTCCATATTTGGCCTGTTTTTACAAATAACCCGATATTTTTCAGGTTTAATCTGAATTTTTCGAATTCTTCTGATTGATCAGAAGTGCGGTGAATATAAAAAGGATACCACAGGCTTTAAAAAGCGTGATTTCCTCGTGCCACAAAAGAATGCCCACAAGGGTGCCGACAAGTGGCTCAACAGTTACAAAGATTGCGGCCTTTGAGTTTTCCAGGCCGGTAAGTCCATAGGTGTAAAAAATGTAGGGAAGGACCGTACAGACAAGGGCAATTCCGCACAATAAAAGCACGGAAGTTGAATTCAACAGTGGAATCATGGCAGCGGCGTTTGAAAGGGGAACTGCAGAAACCGAAGAAAACAGGAATGTATAAAAAGTTACTGTGAGTGAGTCATATTTTTTAAGCGCAAACCTGCTGAAAATTGAATAAAGTGCGTAGCCGAGGCCTGCACAAAGTCCGATTAAAAAGCCCCTGAGGCTCAGGTGATTTTCTCCCCCTGCCCCGCTCACAAGGATACAGCCTGCAAAAGTTAATACGAGGGCAATAATCTTGA
>DLYJ01000106.1:239-11020 GCA_003447785.1 Treponema sp. | reverse complement strand
TTTTTTGCAAGTGTATCGAGAATAAGCTGTTTTTGTTCATAAACAGGTAATTTTCTGTAATCTATTGCCATTTTGATTTTTCCTTTAAGCTGTCATAAATTTTTCGGCGTTCAACAAGATAGTTTTTCCAGTGATCAACGCCCGAGCGGTCAAGGCTGTGAATCAGATCATCGTCCACAAGCCGGATTACAAACTGACCGTTACTTTTTATTAATGTGGTTATAAAATACGAATCAATTGAATCGAATTTTCTGCTCTTTGAACATACAATTTTAAATAAAAGTCCGTCGCCTGTTAAGTCCCTCTCATTCGGCTTTTTGTAGAATGAAGGATTTGTGCGCTGTCCGCTGATTGTGTTTCCGTTTGCGTACATTATAAATGTTTGGCGCCCATCTTCCAGTTCAATTTTTTCAAATTCCATGCTTACATGGGGGTGGTTTGCCCAGATGATGTCGATTCCGCATTCTGAAGAGAGAGTCTTAAAAAACTTTTTGCGGCTTTCAGTAACCTTCGTTTTGTATTCTTCATCGTCGGTGTGTACGCTCAAAACAAAAAGGTCGTGAGGGTTGTTTTGTGCGAGGGCTTTGAGTTCTTCAATCAGTTTGTCGTGTTTTTTTGCAGGGTAGTAATCGATGTAAGAAGCAAAATCCGGACGGTTCAAAATTTCTGTAACTGCGACAAATAAAATCTTCCAGTCATTTTTTTGAATCAGACGGTATGTGAGGGGAGAGCCGCTTTTTTCCTTTATGCCGCATGCCCATATATTTTTATTTGAATTAAAAAAATGTCCCGTTGCCTTGATTCCGTCCAGGTACCAGTCGTTTGTATGATTGTTTGCAAGTGAAAAAACGTTAAAACCTGCGTCAATTGCAGCATTTACATATGCGGAATGCATGTTGAACTGAGGGTAGGTGCTCCATTCCATTCTGTCGTTAACGGGTGCTTCCAGATTTGCAAAGGCAAGGTCGCTGTTTTTTACAATGGGTTTTATGTCGGTCCAAATTTCGTCAAAGTTTCCGGCAGTATAATTTATTTTATGTGCCATTATGTCACCCGCAAACACGAGTGTAATTTTTGAGTCATTCCGGTCTGTTGAATTTTGTGAATCGCTTTGTTGAACGTTTTGTGCCTTTCCGGTCGATGCGCAGGAAAGCGCTGCAAGACAAACACAGGCAATAAAACTGATTACGCAGGAGCGTCGAAAAATCATAATTCAATTATAACGCAAATAAGATGAAGATAGAAGTGTATAAATGAATCTGCCTTGATTTTCCTTGTTGACGGATAGGGTATAAAAAAGTTAAATTATATATATGTTTGATGTAAAAGACACAGACCTTTTCGATCTTGAAGAAGAAGATTTTGATACTATTCTCGCTCCGGACATTACTTTTAACGGAAAAATTAAATTTACAAAACCATTTATGATTCGCGGCGCTGTTTCTGGAACTATCGATGCAACAAGCGATCTCGTCATTGATTTAAAAGCCCTGGTTAACGCAGAAATTACTGCCAGCCGTGTTCTTGTACGCGGTAAGGTGGAAGGAAATATCATTGGAAGAGACATCGTTTTTGTTTCTTCCACAGGTTCTGTCAGCGGTGATATCACTGCAAAACAGGTTGTCCTGGAACCGGGTTCCCGCTTTACAGGCAAATGTACAATGACACAATAGGAAATAAATATGACATCTAAAAAATCCCTTTTAACTGCTTTAGTAAGTTTATTGATTTGTGTTTCTGCTTATTCACAGAGAGCAGACGCCCTTGTTTTGTACCGCGCAGGCAACTATCCTGAAGCCATCAAAATCTGTGAACAGGAAATTACGGAAAATCCGCAGAATATCGATTCTTATTGTGTATTGTGCTGGAGCCTTGTCCGTAACCGCCAGTATGCGGAAGCTGAACAGCGTTCAACTGAAGCACGCAAAGTCAATTCAAGTGATGTACGTCTGATCGAAATTCAGGCCGAAGCTAAATTCTACCTCGGAAAAAATACTGCCGCCATGGAACTTTTTCAGCTCTACCTTGCAAATGTTCCTGCAAACGGAAGCCGTATCGGCAACGCATATTATTACATGGGCGAAATCTATATCCGTCAGGCAAAATACCAGCATGCGGACATTTCCTTTACTGCCGCAGTTCACACAGAACCTCTCGTAGACTACTGGTGGACACGCTGCGGTTATGCCCGGGAAATGGCAGGAAGTTACGCTTCTGCTCTTGAAGCATACAACCAGGCTCTTTCGCTCAATCCGTCCCAGGCTGACGCTGCACGGGGTAAAGAACGCGTTTCTTCACATATCCGCTAATTGTTGAATAACGACAGGTTTTTTTAGTGTTTGGTTCAAACTCAAAGATTCATTTTGAAACTCTCGGCTGTAAGTTGAATCAGGTCGAAAGCGAAGGCCTTGCTGCATGTTTTGTAAACGCAGGCTTTACCGCCGATATGACTCCCGTGACAGCCGCATGCAGCGTTGATAACGATGTTGTCCTCTGCTTTATAAACACCTGTACCGTTACTGCAAAGGCTGAACAGAAGGCAAGGCGCATTATCCGCCTCCTGCTTGCAAAATACCCTCAGAGTGCTGTCGTTGTAACCGGCTGTTACGCTCAGCTCGGCCGTAAGGAAATCCTTGCAATGGACGAGCGCGTCTGCGTTCTTGGAGGCCAGTACAAGGGCCGCCTGAGCGAAATTCCTGAACGTATTAAAAATGAGGAATTTGACAGTCCTCAGAAACTTTCTGCTTTTTTGAACGGAACCTTCGATTCAATTTATAAAAACGCAGCTCCGGGTAAAATCGACTCTCCGTTCAGGCTTTTGCCTGATAACTTTATTCATCACACCCGGCCGTCGCTAAAAATCCAGGATGGCTGTAACTGTGTCTGCACTTACTGTGCAATCCGCCTTGCTCGGGGAAAGTCTGTGAGCCTCGATGCAGAAGAAGTTATTCAGCGCGTCCGCCAGCTTGAAAATAACGGCCACAAGGAAGTTGTAATTACAACCGTAAACATCGGTCAGTATCGTTCAAAGTGGCAGGATAAAACAGTTGATTTTACTGATTTACTTGAGCTGATTTTACAGAATACAAATTCAATTCATATAAGAATTTCAAGCCTCTATCCTGAAATCGTGGATGAAAGGCTTGCAAAAGTCATTGCAGATGAACGGGTACAGAGTCACTTTCATATTTCAGTTCAAAGCGGAAGCGACGATGTTCTCTTAAAAATGAAGCGCCCGTACAAAATCGAAGCCGTTTACAGGGCATGCCGTCTCCTCAAACAGGCAAAAGGCAATCCTTTCCTTGCATGTGATATTATCGTGGGCTTTCCCGGTGAGAGCGACAGTGATTTTGAACTTACACTTTCCATGCTCAAAGAATGTGGCTTTACCTTTGTCCACGCCTTTCCCTTCAGTGCGCGTCCCGGAACCGAAGCTTACAAAATGCGTCCCATGGTGCCAAACTCAATTGCGAAGGTCCGCATGGAAGCCCTTGAAAAATTCAACGAAGAAAGCAAAAAAGCCTATATAGAGTCTTATCAGGGGCAGGTTTTGAATGCCATTGCAGAAACCGTTCATAATGCGAGGGTTTTTAAGGACAGGGTAGTTGTGCACGCGGTGACAGAAAACTTCCTGCACTGCAAACTTGATTTTCCAAAGGACGCACAGATTCCTCAGCCGGGCTCGCTCATTCAGGTCAGAATCCGAAGACCTCTTTCCAGGGAAGAAGTATCCGGCGAAAGCGATACGCTTGCGGAATTTGTTTCAGTTCTCTCGTAATCTCAAATAATCTTCACACTGAAATAATTTATTGATATAATATTTTCATGGTAAAAAAGTTGGGCGCGTACGTCCTTTCGGAATTCAATTCTGTTCCCTATGTGCTGGGCTTTATCGGAAAAACCTTCCGCGAGTCCTTTGCTTTTTTGCGCACAAAATCTTCCCGAAAAATCCTTATCATGCAGCTCCTTTTTACCTTTATCGAAGCCCTGCCTTTAATCGCTGTAATTTCTACTGCAATCGGAACCGCAATCTACATTCTCGGGGACAAGTTTTTGAGTTCCATCGGGCAGAGCCAGCTCATTTACAATCTTCTGAGTATCGTCGTCACACTTGAACTTGGACCGGTTATAGTTGCCTTTATCGTAACTGCCCGTTCTGCCACTGCAATTGCAACAGAAATCGGCGGAATGGTAACCAGCCACCAGATTGAATCCTACATTTCCTGCGGGGTAGACCCCATCAGCCATCTTGTAAGTCCCCGCTTTCTCGGCGTAACAATGTCCGTATTTTTTTTGAATCTTTATTTTTCTTTCTGCGGGCTTTTGGGGCCGGCCGTAATTCAATTCATCATAAATCCTGCAAACGTCGTAAACTTTGTTCAGGGTGTTTTGTCCAGCATCACGGTAAAAGTGCTTTTTACGTCAATTTTAAAAAGTCTTCTGTTCGGCATGATAATTTCCATTTGTGCAACCTACTACGGGTTTTCGGTTGAACGAAGCAGCACTGAAATTCCTGTGGTTGGAATCAGTGCCGTAGGCAAGTCCGTTCTTGGAATCATCCTCGTTGATGTCTTTATCATTGTTTTGTTTTATTTATGAGGACGGCTTAAATGAATCTGCTTGATGTTCAGAATGTTGAATTCCAGTCGCGCTCGCAAAAAATAGTTAAGGGAATAAGCCTCAAAATTGAGCGTGGAACTACAACTGCCTTAATCGGTCATTCCGGAAGCGGAAAATCAACCCTGCTCAAACTGATGGACGGCCTTTTAGTACCCAGTGCGGGTAAAATTCTTTTTGAAGGCAGGGATATTCAGGCCATGAACAGGGCACAGAATCTTGAATTCCGGCAGAAGTGCTCCTTTGTATTTCAGGACAGCGCCCTCTGGGCCAACCAGAATATTGTCCAGAACCTGTCGCTCCCGCTGCAGATTCACTTTCCGCTGATGACAAGTGAAGAACGCATGTTCACGATTCACAGCATCTGTGCCATGGTAGGCTATGACAGGGATTTGAATTTAAGACCGGTTGATTTGTCCACCGGCGAGCAGAAACGAATTGCCTTTGCCCGGGCCATGATTTGCGGTCCGGAAGTTCTCTTTCTGGATGAATGCACCGAGTCGCTGGACAGGAAGGGAAGTGCCATTATTATGGATTTGCTTCATAACTTTATAAATCAAGGAAATACTGTAATTTACATCAGTCACAATTCAACTTTTATTGCTGAATTTCCCGGCACGATGTATCATATAGAAAACGGTCTTATCCAGGGAGAACCGGTATAAAACATGAAATTTAAAATTCGTTATGCAGATCAAATTGTCGGATTCTTTTCTATCCTCGCCCTTGCAGGCCTTATCGCATTGATTTTTGCGCTGGGCTCAAGACAGCACTGGTTTGAAAAAAAATATTACTACTACACGGTTTTTGACAGCGGTTCCGGCGTGTCTGTGGGAATGGATCTGACCTATAAAGGTTTTTCTATCGGAAAGGTCAGCAAACTCGGCCTTAAGGACAATTTTGTCCGTGTGGACTACTACATCCTGGGCGAATACAGCGAATACATAAAAGAAAACTCACTTGTCCAGCTGGTTACAAGCCCAATCGGACTTGGCTCCACTTTCAGTTTTTATCCTGGTGTGGGGCCGGACTTAATTCCGTCCGGAAGCGAGATTTACCGCGTTGACAGCGGTTTTGGCGAAAAAATTATCGCGGACAAAAAGAACCGTATCGAAAAACAGAACGATTCAATCGGTGCCCTCATGAGCCAGGTTTCAGAGCTTTTGACACATGTTAATTCGTTGGTAAGCCAAGTTGACGACGCATTGAGCGGTCGTGTCCGCGGCAACAAGGCCACTCCGATTCAAAATATTGTGGCACAGCTTTCAGGAATTACAGAAAGCATTCACCAGATTCTTGCAAGCGACAAGGGCCCTGTAACGGAACTTCTCGGTCCTGAAATGACAACAAGCCTTGTAGAAGCCCTGAATAATCTTGCAGTAATTACCCAGAGTTTTACAGGCGTTGCTTCAAATGCAGATAAACTTGTTGCAAATGCAGTTCCTCAGATTGACAGCGCCCTCGTTCAGTTGAATACAGTTCTTGTTCAGGTGCAGGACGTACTGACCGGACTTAAAAATAATCCGCTCATTCGCGGCGGCGTTCCTGACCGCTCTAAAACAGACTCGGCTACAGTTCAGCTTAGAAGCGAAGACTTTTAGGGGAGGGCATTTTGAAACGTTCACTTTTTGTTTTAGCAGTTTTACTTGTTTTATTTTCAGGATGTTCTTCAAGTCCAAAGCGTGCCATGCTTGTAACGGATGTTTCTGACAGCGCTTCCGTAATTTACGAAAACGCAAATGCCGAACTCATCGGCGGCAATATTCAGAACGCAGGTGCCCACCTGCAGCAGGCTTACAATCTGGCACTTTCCGTTGATGACACGGACCTTTTGTGCCGCATTTCCCTGTCTGCAATAATTTACCGCCTGACAAACTCTGACGACGGCATGAGTGCTTCACAGTTGAATCCGGTGCTTCAGCTTGCAAAAAAAACTGATTCTGATGAAGATTTTGATGTTTCTGATACGCCTTTTTACGGTCTTTCTGCCAAGGACCTTCTTGAAATGGCAAAAAAGTATGCATCGCGTTCAACCAAAAAAGAAGTTCTGGGCGCAGTTTGTCCGATTTACGATTTAAAAATTCAGCTTGCAGAAAAAAATCCACTCATCAACTTTAACGAAAAACTGAATGAATTGAACGCGTCTGAAAAAAAACTTTCGTCAGAAGCCTATTATCTTGCCTTCCTCAAGCGTACCCAGGGAGACCTGTACGCATTCAATAAAGATTATAACAGGGCAACTGACGCCTACCTTGAAGCGGCAAAAATTCACCTTAAAAACCGCTATGTGAGTGAAATCGGTCTTGATTATTATTCGGCTTCGCGTATGGCTTCTCTTTCCAACAATAAAAACCTTGCAGTTGAATACATCCAGACAGCCCTCAAATACGACAGGGATGCGGAAAATACCAGCGCAATTGCCTCGGATTACAATGCTTACGGTTTGATTCTGTTAAAGGGAACTCCGTCAGAAAGCGACAAAAAACTTGCCCGCGACTTAATCAGCTGGGCGTCAGATATTTACAGGGCAGGCGGTTTTGAAAAAGAAGCCCGGGCCTGCCGTATGCGTGCTGAATCGATTAAATAAATTAAGCCTTTGCAGGAGAGTCTTCTGCAGGCTTTTCTTCTGAAGAATTATCTGTCTGTGATTCTGCCGGTGCGTCCTGAGAGCCTTCTGTGTCATCAGCTTTGGCTTCCCCGGCTTCATTTGCGGTTTGGTCGTTTTGGTCGTTTTGAGTAGTGTCTTCCCCTGAAGCGTTTTCCAGTTCCCTGGCAGCTTCTGCTGTTGCTTCTGACTCATCGGAAACCGGATGGGAAGTGTCGTCCGAAGCTTTTTCTTCTTCAACTTCTACCTGGGTAGTGTAGTCTGTTTTATCCCAGTTGAGTGAGAGCGCCTTGTTTATGATTAATTTTTGCATTTCTTCGCAGATAAAGGTTCTTACATAAGAGCGGAACGAATCTTCTGTGTCCGGAGTAAAAATCATGATTAAAAGAGCGGCATTTCCCAGGTTTTTGATGCCGAAGATTTTTGCGTTTACCTTTAACTGTTTGCTTCCAAGAACAATGTTTAATCCCGGAATTACAGTGTTGATCCTGAAAAGCTGGCAGTATTTGAGTGGAATCTTTAATCCCATACCGATGGAACTGATATCGAGAACTTCCATCTTGTACATCATGTTGCCGCTCAGGAAGAAGGCTTCCGTGTTTCTGACACCCTGACAGTTCATGCGGACAAATTTACGCATTCCCTTTGCCTTTAATTCTTCCAGACGGACCATGAGCTGGCCCATTGCTTCTCCAAAACCTTTTTCTACCGGATAAAAGCCTGCTTCCAGCTTAAGGGATTTTGTAAAGCGTTCTTTTTCTGCAGGTTTGAGTTTTGTGCTGAAAGCCCCGAACTTAACATCCTTAAAGCGTGGTTCCGTTTCAAAGTAATGGATAAAGTTATACCATACGTTGGGAGTGTTCTGTGAGTCTAGGTTAATGTAAACGATTGACTGGGGATCCAGGGTAAGGAGACTTTTGAGCTGACGGTATTGGTCTATTTTATAGATTTCATATTCCTGTTCCATAAGGCGGAGAATAACATTTGTGTTGAGGGTAAATGTCGCACAGACAAAGAAAATCTTTTTACCGTAAATCTCTACCTTTTGAGCCTGGTTGTCTTCCATCAGTTTTAATCTCCCCAAATATTATAAACCGAATTTGCAGTTTTTTTAAAGTATTATGTTGCATTATAGAGCATTATACCTTAAAATATAACATAGCGTTAAATTAAAGAGGGGTAACGCCCTAAATTAAAAGGAGAAATATATGAATAAATCAGAATTGGTTGACGCAATCGCTAAAGACACTGGTCTTACAAAGAAAGACTCAGAAGCAGCTGTAAAGGCTTTTGTAGAAGCTGTATCTAAAGCTCTTTCTAAGGGTGACGATGTTCAGCTCGTTGGCTTTGGTACATTCTCTGTAGGTAAACGTGCAGCTCGTACTGGACGCAATCCAAAAACTGGCGAAACAATCAAAATCAAGGCTTCTAAATCACCAAAATTCAAGCCTGGTAAAGCTCTTAAAGACAAGGTAAATAAATAGTTTTATTCTTGCATTTATAAGCGGCCGTCCGGTGGTTTTCCGGGCGGCTATTTTTTTTGTTATTTTTTTTACAAAATCAAAATTTTGCTATTGACACTTTTTAATAAAAAAAATATATTAATTAGGCATTCAGCAATGAACGGCATGGGCTATTAGCTCAGTAGGTAGAGCACCGCCCTTTTAAGGCGGCTGTCGATGGTTCGAATCCATCATAGCTCAATTACGGAATCTGTTAAACAGGTTCCGTTTTTTTTTGGAGTTTTAAATGGCTGCAAACAAGATTGACATGACACAAGGTTCGATTTTCCCAAAACTGATCCGCTTTGCAGTTCCCCTTATTTTTAGTTCAATTCTTCAGCTGCTTTTTAACGCAGCCGACATAATCGTAGTAGGGCGTTTTGCAGGAGATAATTCGCTGGCCGCTGTGGGTTCAACAAGTTCCCTGGTAAACCTTCTTGTAAACTTTTTCATAGGACTTGGTATCGGCTGTAACGTTGTTGCGGCAAATTATTTAGGTTCAATGAAAAGCGAAAAAGTTTCGCGCACTGTGCACACATCCATGGTTTTAAGCGTGTTCGGCGGAATTCTGCTTACTTTTATCGGAGTTACATTCAGCCGGCAGATTCTGGTTCTCATGGGCTCCCCGGAGGTCGTTCTGCCTTTATCAACCCTGTACTTAAAAATCTTTTTTGGCGGAGTTACCCCCACAGTTATTTATAACTTTGGAGCAAGCCTCCTGCGGGCAAAGGGGGATACAAAGAGACCGCTTTATATTCTTTTTGTGGCCGGCCTCATCAACGTTGTCCTGAACCTTATCTTTGTAATATGCTTTAAGATGGATGTTGCAGGTGTGGCAGTAGCAACCGTTATCAGCCAGTCATTCAGTGCGGTGGTAATTGTAATTCTTCTTCTGCGGGAAAAGGATGCGTTCAGGCTTGAATTTAGGAAACTCAAAATTGACTTTCATATCCTTTCCAAAATTGTCAGAATCGGAATTCCTGCCGGGCTTCAGGGAATGATTTTCAGCATTTCCAACGTTGTAATTCAATCATCCGTTAACAGTTTTGGTCCTGTTATGATTGCAGGAAACGCTGCGGCTCAGGGCGTTGAAGGTTTTATCTACATTTCCATGAACGGCTTCAGCCAGGCAATGCTTACCTTTGCCGGACAGAATATGGGTGCAGGTAAAATCGACAGAATCAAAAAGGCAGTGCGCGACAGTATTTTGTGCGCCTCATCTGCCGGAATCATTCTGGGATGCCTTGCAATTGTGTTCGGTCCTGTGCTGCTTGGCTTTTATTCAACAAGCCCGGAAGTTCAGGCGGCAGGTATGATAAGGTTAAAGGTGATTCTTTTAACGTATTTTACCTGTGGAATCATGGACTGTACTGCAAACGCAATTCGCGGGGTAGGACACTCTGTTTTGCCCATGGTTATCACCCTGCTGGGCGCATGCGGGCTTAGGATGCTTTATATTTTTACATTCTTCCAGATTCCGCGCTTTCACACCTTCCGGGGAATTTTTTATTCATACCCCATTAGCTGGACTGTAACTGCGGCGATTCTTGCAATTGGTTTTATACGGATTTTAAAAACAATATCTGTAAAGGATAAGGATTGAATCTCCATTCTTCCGGCGTGGGTGCCTTGTTTAATTCGGGAGTGTGTTGTTAAGGACAGGTCAGGACAGGATGATTTTTTTCTTATTGTAAACAAATCAAAAAAGTGATAATTTATCATAACTGTATAAAGGTTTCCTGAAGGAAGTGCCTGTCGTGGCTGACGGGCTCCCCGGTATCACGGGCGGAATTTACCTTCCGGTCTCCTTTTTTACATAACTTTAATCCACATTTTTAAAGTATCACAATTGGATTCAACGCGGTTTCTGCGTCTGGATTTTTTGTGGCTTTATTAAGGAGAATCAGATGACTTACACTGCAGAAGTGGAACATATGTGTCCTTTGGCTAAAGGCGCATATCACGGTCCTGCTCCAATTCCTGAAGAAGGAAAATGGGTACAGGTAAAGAAAATTGAAGACATTTCCGGTTTTACTCATGGTATCGGCTGGTGTGCT
>DLYJ01000106.1:0-187 GCA_003447785.1 Treponema sp. | reverse complement strand
TGGTGTGCTCCTCAGCAGGGCGCATGTAAACTTTCCCTCAACGTAAAAGACGGCATTATTGAAGAAGCACTTGTAGAAACAATCGGCTGTTCAGGTATGACTCACTCAGCTGCCATGGCTTCAGAAATCCTCATCGGTAAAACTCTTCTTGAAGCATTGAATACTGACCTTGTTTGCGATGCTATCA
>DLYJ01000143.1:9527-16800 GCA_003447785.1 Treponema sp. | reverse complement strand
AAGAAGTTACCGTTCTTGTTCAAAACCCTGTCTCTTCTTACGGCTCCTTCCTTTCTGCAGGTGAAAAATCCTGTATCGTAGGCTTTGGCTTTGAGGTTGAATTTACTTTAAACACAGAATCCTACATTTTTGAAGGCTTTGAAGCTGTAAGCAAAAATGACACCTCTCTAAGCCGTGCAGACTGTGTTCAGTTTACTCTTAATTCCTCAGATGCCGACGTAAAAAAAGGAATCTATAAAATTAAAATAAGGGTTTTAAACGAAACCGATGACATTCTCATTCGTCCGGTGTGCACATTGCTTCCAAAAATCAGCTCAATCAGCCCGACTCTCGAAGCAAACGGCTGCAATCAGGATTCTGCAATTACAATTACCTTTAACAAAAATATGAATCCTGAAAGCTTTAAAAATTCAAATGGAAAAATTACCGGCCTTTCAATTACAAACGGCGACGATGAAGACCTGTCCGCTTATTTTGACGAGCCTTATTTTGATTCTGACAATAAAACCCTTGTAATTCGTCCGCTGTGCTATGCAGACAACCCAAAATTCCTTCTTTCCCCTGATGAATCTAAAAGTTCCCTCAATATAAAGGTAAACTACACTTTTGTGGATGTTAAGGATGAAGACGGTCTGAGTTTTACAGAAAACGGAACTCATAATTATAAAATAAACAAAAACTTTGATAAGCAGGAAGAAGTTACCGTTCTTGTTCAAAACCCAGTCTCTTCTTATGGCTCCTTCCTTTCTGCAGGTGAAAAATCCTGTATCGTAGGCTTTGGCTTTGAGATTGAATTTACTTTAAACAAAGAAGCATATATCTTCCAGGGCTTTGAAGCCGTAAGCCAGAATAATGTGCTGGACGAGTCTTTTGTATCTTTTGAAAACAGACAGTATGATGATGAAACAGGCATTTACAGGGCAAAAGTCCGCGTTTTAAAAGCCGCCTCAGACATCCTTATCCGCCCTAAGTGCACTCTCATTGAAAATGCTGAAGTTACAATTACTAAAAGCGAAAAGGGAACAGATAACATAAGCCCGGCCGACGGAACAAAGGTCCAGAGTTTTATAAAACGCGAATATACAATCAGCTTTTCGCCTGATGACGATTACGAGTTTATCCGCTGGGAACTTTATGATATTAATACCGGTGAAGAAATTCCAAACGAAACTTATGTAACAATTGCAGAACCTTATGAAAGTGAAACAAGCTATAAAGTTACACAGGTCCCGGATACAGGAATTGAACTTGCCCTCCGCCCGATAGTAACAAGGCGGCCGCAGATTTTAAGTGGGACACCTGCCAATTCTAATGCGGGAAGCCTTAAAGATTCTACAATTCAGGTTATATTTAACCACGACATGAGTCCAAATTCCATTTATTATACAAAATCAGAAATCAATTCGCTTAAAAATAATGGTATTGATTATTCTCAGTTTCTGCCGGCTCTTGCAGAAGACGAGCTTACAGGTAATTTGCAGAATCACTATGGCTATAAGGCGGACGACGGAGAAGTTCATTTTAAGAACATTGTAATTAAAGACAACAGAACAAACGGCAATCTTTTAGAATATTTTAACGCCCCTTCTTTTGAAACCTCTAAAATCCTTTCAATTCCAGTGAAGAATGGTAAGGACTTTCCTTCATATACGCAGATTTATGTGTGCATTGAAAAAGAGTTTTTCTTTGAAGAAGATAGTGTGCAAGTTACTTTAAGTTCTTACAAGGACTGGGTCTACTGGGTAACGGATGAAACTGATACTTCTGCCCCTGTTTTAATAAAATACAACGGAAGTGATTTTTCAGTTTCTAAAGACAATTCTTCTTCTGCATGGGAAAGTACCGCTTCTGCTAGTTTTACTTTATCAGATATTCCAAATTTTAACTTCATTACAAATAACAAAATTTATCTTAAAATGGCTTTGCAGGACACAGGCTGTGGTCCTTCTCCTAAATTTAAAATGATACTTACAAAAAAAGGGAATTCGTCTTATAAAGTATCAGATAATTTTTCATACAGTTACACTTTACCTTATACAGACGTAAGCGGAACTATTGCTTATTATGATGGAGAGATTGATTTAGATTCTTTTGATGGCGGAGATGATAAATCTTTTGAAGAAGGTGTGTACGGAGCAACTTTTGAATTTACTGACCAGAGCGGTAATAAAATTGAGAACCCAAGCGATTCAAAAGCGTTCTACTTTGCCTATGATAAGACCGCACCCAAAAATTTGGATTTTGCAGTAACTAATGGCACTTCTGAAGATGAATATAAATTGTCTTGGACAAATGCTACGGATTCTGATTTTTCTAAAAGTGTAGTTACGATAAAACCTAGCGACGGTGAAGATACTTATTACGCTACTACAGGAACTAGTCAAACTATTAATCTTGAAGCAGGAAATAATCTTGAAGCAGGAAAGAGCTACAAGATTACTGTTACAAGCTATGATTATGCTGGAAATAATTCAACTTATACTTATAATAGATTTTTAACAGGCTTGAGTGTAAGCGGCACTCCTGCAAGCGCACTCTACTATGTGGGCGACCGCCTTGACACAAGCGGTCTTACAGTAACTGCCACCTATTCTGACCGAACCACAAAGACTGTAACATGCTTTACGGTAGCGGCTTTCAGCGAGGTGAACCTAGGCACTGAGCCGGAGGATACAATCAGCTACACTGAAGACGGCGTTACAAAGACTGCAAAACCGAGCGGAACATTCTATGTTGCTTCAAGCGGAGCAAAGCCAACCGAAAAACCTGTAAAACTTACCGATTACTCAGGAACTTTAAGTGGCGGAACCTACTACAAGTTTGGTGACTTCCCGCAGACAATAGCCAAAGGCACTGTTACATTCAGCGATGCTCCTGTTTACAAGGGCTGGTATCTTGGAAGCGACGGCTACTTCTACGAAAAATGCACGGAGAACGCTAACCACAATAATTACACTTACAGTGACAATACTACGGTTGCACAGGCCAGCGCAAACAGCGAAAAATACTTTAAGGTAGAGCCGATTGTATGGCGAGCACTTACAACAACATTTGACCACGATGCTAACGGAACTGGCGACAAGATTCTTCTTTTGTCAGAAAGTGAACTTACGGACGTGCTATATTACGGCTCAACTTCAAGCCGTACGCTTAATGGTGTTTCAATCTATGCAAACAACTACAAGTACTCAAATATCCGTGCTTACTTGAACGGAACTGCTAACCAGTTTGTAACTGACGGCGGAACAAGTAATAGCTATACTATTGACTGGAGCGACAAAGGCTTTTTGCAGTCTGCCTTTACAAGAACAGCCCAAGATTTAATTGCAAAAACAATTGTAGACAATTCTGCTGCAAGCATGAAAGATGCTGACAATAATTTAGAGGTGTCAACAAGTTACGCCTGCGACAACACAAAAGACAAGATTTTCTTGCTGAGCGAAAAGGAAGCAACGACAGTGGCTTACGGCTTTACTACATACGATGCACACGGAACAGGCAACAGCCGCATAAGGGTGACGACAGACTACGCTAAAGCAAACCATGCATACCAGGATACTACTACAGCCGGCTACGGCGGTTATTGGGTGCTGCGCTCTCCTTACTATGATGGGACTAGGCGCAGCGCGTGCCTCGTGCTCTATGACGGCTATGCTAAAACAGGCAGCTCTGTGGCCTATGAGAGCTGGGGTGTTGTGCCGGCTTTGTGCATAAGTGCCCAGTAAGCCGGTGCCATTCCCCAGTATGCCGTGTCACCCCCGCGTTTGAAAAGCGCCATCCCCCGCACGGCACACAGTCATTCCGAGCAAAGCGCACTGCCATTCCCGCGCCCCGACGCGGGAATTTCTCCTTGCATTACGAGATTGCCTGGTCACGCCAGGCAATGACACAGTGGGCGCAACTGCAATGAGACAGTGGGCACGTTAGGAAACCCCATGCAAGATGTTGACAAATTAACAGAATGTGGTATATTTAAAAAAACAAGGGAACACCGCAGTTAGTGGCTGTCTCCTTTAGGTTTTTTGTGAATGCCTACTCGAAACTAGCACACACCGGGTAGGCATATTTTTTTCCCTACAAGAAATTCTTGAAGAGAGCGAGTGCGTCTATAAGCAAAGTCAGAACGGCAATGACAAGGAATCTAGCACGGAATGACAGGGAGACGAGGACGGCTTAAACACTGCTTTCATCAAGCAGAAAATCCAGCAGGCCTATTGTTATGATTCCGTTTTCGTCAATTTTGCGCTTGATACTGTCGCCAACGATAATCATTTTTTTGAAGCTGTCGTTTATGCTCAAAAGAGGGCGTTCTTCCTGATTTTTCTTTTCATCGGTGGGCATTCTAAAGGCAGACTGAATGTAAATCTTCTCTGCTCCTTTGTTCACTACAAAGTCTACTTCTGTTCCGTGACGAGAAGATTTTCCCTCGGAGCTTGTAGTCCAGCTTTCAACAAAACCTACATCAACATTAAAGCCCCTGTAACGCAATTCATTTGCCAGAAACAAGCATATCAAGGTATTTTTTTCGCTGAATTATCATATCCACTCCGAAAATATGTGATAAACCACAATTTTTCGGAGTAAAGTTAACATATATTTAGAAAAAAGCAAGCACGGCAATGACAGCCTGCGCCCCGTTTGCGGAGATTGCCGCGCCCCGACACGGCAAAGACAGGCCGCGTTTCAAAATTCTCCTTAATAAAACTTATAAAAAATTGACTTTTTTGACTTTTTGTTCGGAATATTCTTAAAATTAAGAAATTTTTTATCAATAAATGTCGGAAAAGTGCAAATAATAATATGAACCTTTGTATCATTGCTCGATATTATAAACAAAGTGGTGTCGTTTTATTACTTTTTAGACGCCTTAAAAGGGGGAATGATGAAAAGGAATTTTCTTGGAATTACCGCAATTCTTGCTGCGGGACTTCTGTTTTTTGCATGCTCGGGAACTACAAGTTCCGGCGGTGGCGGTAGCGATTATGAGGATAATCCTGTAGATGGAGGAACTGGCACTGGAACTGGAACTGGCACTGGCACTGGCACTGGCACTGGCGCAGGTACTGGAACTGTTCAGACCCCTACCACCGCTGATGTTTCAAATGCTGAGGTTAACATTGTAAAAAGCGAAGGCCTGTTCAATTCTGCATACATTATTTTTGAACAGGTAGAAGGCGCTGTTTATGAAGTTCTTGCTGATGATGTTAAGATTGATGACGCCTTAATCCGCTACTATGATGAATATGTATATCATGAATATGACGAAGAAAATTCAAAATGGACAAAAAATACTTTAACAAAGGTTTGCCGTGCGGATGCTCTCGGACTTACTTCCGGCTCACATACTCTTAAAGTATGCGCCGTAAGTACCCAGAACAAGTCTAAATATTCAAGTGCAACAATGACTGTTGCTGATAAAGACCGTTCAGGCTTTGCCTTTACAGGAACTTCAATTCCTGGTGCTTACGCATCTGACGGTACTCTCAAGAGCAACGCAATCGTTTTGTATGTAACAGGCGCTACTGCAAAAACTGTAACCTACACACAGGTAAAAGGTACAAACGCAACTGCAAACGCAACTTACACAGGTCTTCAGAATGTTCTTTCTGAAGCTTCCCTCAAAAATCTTTCTGTACCTCTTTGTATCCGTATCATCGGTACAATTACAAAGGATCAGATGGACAATCTTCTTTCATCTGAAGAAGGTCTTCAGATTAAAAAAACAACAGAAAGTGGAATCACAATCGAAGGTGTAGGACACGATGCTTCAGTTTACGGATTCGGCTTCCTTATTCGTGCAGCCAAATATGTTGAACTGTGTAACCTTGGTGTCTACTACTTTATGGACGATGGTATTTCGGTTGATACTGACAACTCATACCTCTGGATTCATAACAATGATATTTCTTACGGTACTCCGGGTTCTGACTCAGACCAGATCAAGGGTGACGGTTCCCTGGACTTTAAGAAATCAACATACAGTACAATTTCTTACAACCACTACTGGGACAGCGGAAAGTGTAATCTCCTTGATGCTTCTGCAGATAAATCTGTAGATAAAAAAGACAGTTCCAACTACCTTTCGTACCACCACAACTGGTATGACCACTCAGACAGCCGCCATCCGCGTATCCGTAACGCAACTGCCGTTCACGTATACAATAACTATTACGACGGTAACTCAAAATACGGTATTGGTGTAACAAGCGGATCTTCATGTTTTGCTGAATCAAACTACTTCCGTAACGCCCATGACCCGATGATGTCTTCATTGCAGGGAACTGACGCACGGGGGGGCAAAGGAACTTTCTCAGGTGAAGAAGGCGGAACCATTAAGGCTTACGGTAATGTGTTTGATGGAAAAAACACAAACGGAGTTAAATTCCAGTTTGTAACAAACAAATACGACTACACAAATAATACTGATGCAACCGGTATTTCTTTGAGCGATATTGACGCTTACGAAGTTGACTCCCGCGATGAAAAAGTTCCTGATACAGTAAAAACTAAGTCCGGAAGCCATACCTATTCAAACTTTGATACCACATTAGGTCTGAAGGGACTTGGTCTTGCTGCCGTTCCTTCTGATGCAGAAACTGCAAAATCTTACGTTGTTAAATACGCAGGCCGCTACCAGAGTGACTTTGCATACAACTTTGACAATGCGAAAGATGACGCTGATTATAATCTTAATTCGGAACTGCAGGCTCTTGTCGTAAACTATGAAAACAAGCTTACGGCAGTTCAGGGACTTGCTTCTTCGGGCTCCGGCGGAAGTTCCGGCGGAGATTCAGGCTCAAGCGGAACAAGCGATCCTGTTTCAGGCGGAAGCAGTACAGATGTTCCGACAGGTTCTGCCGTTGTAGCCCTTGTTGAAAACGGTGCCGTTGCTCCGTCCGACAGCCGTGTAACTGCAATCGGAAGTGTAAATGGAAGTGAAAAGAATGGTGCAATTACCATTACTTATGGCGGAACCGAATATACAACCATGAAAATGGAAAGTTCAAGCAGCATTACTGTAAAGGCAGCTGCCGGAGTTACAATTACTGTTGTAGGCTCTTTACCGAGCGGAAAACAGAGTTGCTTTAAGTTGAATGGTACTGCTGTTAAACTTGATGCTAAAACTTCAGCAGTTACAACATTTGAAAAATCATTTACTGCAACCGGTAATGATGTTATTACAAAAGGTGATACAGCTTCTATCGGTGTAATTGTAATTTCAGAATAGAAAAATTAGAAAAAAGGGGCGTCCAATAAGTATGAGTCATTGCCG
>DLYJ01000143.1:3181-9436 GCA_003447785.1 Treponema sp. | reverse complement strand
AAGCCCGAAAATGACACTTTTTGAAACTCTTTGGACAGCCCTTTTTTATAGGTTAATTAATAATGAATAAAAAAAATCTTTACCGTTCAATTCTTTCCATTGTTTTTTCAGCTGCTTTTCTTGCAGGCTGTACTCACAATGTAAGCACTTCTAAAAAAGGGTCTGACCCGGAGTCAGGATCTGATCCGCTTACAAATTCAGGCACTACCGTTACCACTGAACAGGAAACCGTTACTGTTTCCAACGGATGGGTTTTCAGCGACTTGTCTTCTGTTGCCTGTGAGGCTGTAGACGCTTCGAATCCAATTGCAACTTCTGATGCACTTGCGGCAGCCGCAGTTAAATATTCAACATTTGGGGGGATAAGCGGCAAATTTTCACTCAAAAGTGATGTTGAATATTTATCTTCTGACGGAAGTTACACTGCTAAGATTCATTCTCTTGGTGCGGACGGTGCGACTCCGATTCAATATTGCGGTTATGATGCAGCAAATAAGGATTGTACCGTAAAAGATTGTTCTGCAGGTCGTCTGCAAATTAAAGATGATGCCTTTACAATTTCTTCAGTTCAGGGACCGTTTAAAATTCAAATCAACTACGGTGCAAATTCAAAAGATCCCAAGACTGACGGACGTTATGCATACATAAAAGCCGGCAAAACTCTTTACCGGGATGAAGCTGTTATTGCGGCAAACTCCCTTGCAAAAGCAGGTGTGAGTTTTACGGTTGAATACAGCGGAACTGACGTTGTGGACATCGTTGTGGGTTCAAGCAACTGGGTGTGCCTGTATGATGTAATGTTTTTAAAAGATGTTGTTTACACAGTAGAAACAACTACAACTGTAAACGAAGACGGTTCGACAACTGTAACTAAGGTTACGACAGATGAAAACGGAACCGTAATAGATTCAACAACAGAAACCACCGGAACTCCAGCCTCCGGCGGAACAGAAGGCGGCAGCGGAACCGGAACTTCCGGCGGAGTGACTGCACCTGTGACCCCGGTTGTCGACCCTACATTAACAGACGAATACACTAACGGTACAAAAATCGGACGGCGCTCATTATTGAATGAAATCGATACTTCAAAAATCAAAGATGCAATCCGTGTTTCAAGTTCAGCCCAGCTTGAGTCTGCTCTTACACAGGTTAAAGCGGGCGGGGCAATTGTTCTTGCACAGGGAACCTACACATTTGACCATCAGCTCACCATCGCTAAAGGCAACGACGGAACAGAAAGTGCGCGCAAGTACATTATGCCGGAAAGCAATGCTTCCGTTATTCTTGACTTTTCGAGCCAGTCTTATGATTCGGCTAATCCTTCTAAAAATGCCCGCGGACTTCAGATTAACGCAGACTATTGGCACGTTTTTGGAATTACAGTTTATGGAGCTGCTGACAACGGTATCTTCGTAGCCGGTAAAAACAACATTATTGAATACTGTGTTTTACAGGCAAACCGTGATACAGGTCTTCAAATCAGCCGCAGTTCTTCTTCTGTTACGGCGTTTGCAGACTGGCCAAGCGATAACCTGATTTTGAACTGTACTTCTTTTGATAACCACGACCCGGCAACTGACGAAAACGCAGACGGTTTTGCTTCAAAACTTACCTGTGGAGACGGAAACGTATTTGACGGATGTATCTCTTACTGCAACAGTGATGACGGTTGGGATTTGTATGCAAAAGAAGAAAACGGTTCAATCGGGGTTGTAACAATCAGAAACTGTGTCGCTTTCGGAAACGGTAAACTCACTTCCGGAACAAACTTTGCAAACGGCGATATGAACGGTTACAAACTCGGCGGCTCAAACAACAAGGTTCCGACACCACACGTAGTTTACAACTGCCTTGCATTCGGAAACGGAAAGGACGGCTTTACGGATAACGGTAACGGCGGGGCATTGAGCGTTCATGGCTGTACTTCTGTCGCAAATACAAATTCAAACTTTAACTTCTATCGTACTTATGCAGGCGGTGTCTTCAGAAAATTGATTTCTGCAACCGGAGAAACAAGTGTAAGCCAGGTAGATAAGTTTGGCGGAAAAGAAAAAGAGGTTACTGTTGCAGCCCTGATTGCAAATTCAGTTTATCTTGGTGACAAGAGTAAGAAAATTTTCTATTACGTTACCGATGAGACTCAGATTCATAACGGTGATAAACTTGGAACACAGGTTTCTGACCCGTATTCGGATGGATTTGTTTCTGTAACTTTGCCGGCATTTGACGGAACCGTTCACTCAGTCTGCCGTAACGCCGACGGAACCGTTAACATGGGCAGACTTTTTGAATCAAAAGATACAGGCTCATACGGGAAACTGGGGTGCCACTTTGGCGACGAGGCCTATGAAGTTCTACAGGGAACTCCTTTAATGAATTGACAAAACCTGCGTTTTGACTAAAAATTGTTTTATGGCTGATTCTGAAAATTCAACAGTTATAAAAAAGTCAAAACGCAAAAATCCCTTCTTCAGTTTTGTAAAATTCATTTTTGGTTTAATCGTCGTACTTCTTCTTATTGCCGCAGGAATTCTTGCTTTCAGTGCCCTCGACAGACGTTCCTCCCTTGCTTCTATTCCGCGCAATTACAGCGCCTACGTTCATACAGATTCCGCCTTTGCTTCGGTTAACCCGCTGCTTGACCTGCACGCAACAGAGGTCCTGCTCTCATCCGGCCAGTTTGTAAAGTACCGCAAAATGTTCATGACGCTGCGCTCGTCACCTTTGCGTTCAAATCCTTTATTTAAATTTCTGCTTTCCCGTCCGGTTGATTTTGCAAGTTATGGTGATGTTCAAAATGCAAACTTTGTTGCCGCTGTTAATCTCGGACCCTTTTCTTTTGCAAGCCGCCTCGCAGATTCCTGCTGGAAATATCTCATCAAATATAAAAGCGGTTTTTCTGTTCCCGGCCTGGAGTATGTGGAAGATGAAAGCCTTCCGCATTTCTGCTATACAGCCGGCGGAAGTGTTTTTTATGTTAAGGCGCTCAAAAATCTTGTAATCGTAAGTGATTCCGAAGATTTGTTTATGACTTCCTGCCTCGTAAAAAATGATTCAACTTATACTGAAAGCCAGCGCAAAATGCTTACGCAAAAAAGCGGGGGAGACCTTCGCATTGTTGCCGATGCAAAATTTCTGATGCAGTGTTTTACCGAAGGAAACGAAGTTCTTTCTTCAATGAGCCACATTCTTGGCCAGGACGAATTGAGCGTGCTTTCACTTTCAATTACTGACAGCGACCTTTTAGTAAAATGCGTTCTTCCCGTGAGCGAAGATGAAGAAGACTTAAAGAAACTCGCGCCTGTCATCAGTAAAAATTCAACTGTGCCGGCTTTTCTTCCGACTTTGACGGACTGTGTTCAATATTACACTCTCCTTAACGCGGGTTCAATCGACGTTCTCAAAGATGCTCTCCTTCCGTTCATGAACTCCCGGAAATCTCCTGAAGAACTGTGGGCTCAGTACGACGGCATGTGTAAAAGCATGCTCGGAATGGATTTGAATGAATTCCTTCTTTCCTGGACCGGTGATGAATTTGCAGTTTTAGGAATTGAAAATCAGAATGATCCTGTTTTTGCAGTCCGCATTAAAGACGAAAAGGCGAGAAAAAAAGTTTTTGACAAACTGACCGGCTCCCTCTTAATCAGCGAAGACGACAGCCTGATTCTTGCCGGAGTGCGCCTTCCGCGCCTGACACTTCCTCCGTTTTTGAACTGGATGCTTTCTGTTGTAAATATTTCGATTCCGTCTCCGTACTTTATGGTTCAGAATGAAACGATTTATTTTTCTGAAAGCGCAGAATCCCTTTCTGCAATTTACACCGGCGCAATTAACGGCTCTTCCCTGACAAAGGATGATGGCTGGAAGAGTGTTTCTTCCCGGCAAAAAAATGAAAGCACCATGAGCCTTTATTACAATCTTGAACGCAGCGTACCTTTCTTTATCAAAAATAATGAAGCCTTTTCAAAAGTGCTTTCCCTGTATAATCTCGGTCGCTTTGACATCCGCCTCCGCGATCGCCAGCTTGAATTTACACTTCAGTCCAGTGCTAAAGAAACCAGACAGAGCACTAAGATTCCGGGATTTCCGCTGAGCCTTGAGGGAAGGGCAGACCCAGAAACTTTTGCGGCAAATGCAGTAAAAAATCCGGATCATGTTTTCTTTGTAAAAGACGGTAAAACAATCTGCAGCCTTGATTTGCAGTCCACAAAGATTCAGACAGTGGATGCGGCTTCAGGCGTAATGATCTGTTCGGCAAATGCTTCTTCCCCGGCATCGTCGGGACCTGCCCTCTGGAGCGTAACTCCCCTTGGCGTTGTCTCGCTGATGAATTCAAGTCTTGAAGAACTTGAACCTTTCCCGCTTATGACAGGTGAGCGTGTAAGCGTAAAACCTTTTGTAAGCGACAAAAACCTCATCGTAATCAGCGAAGAAGGTTCGGTTTTTACTGTTAAAACCGACGGAACTTATTCAACTCAGAAAATCGGGGGACTTTCCGTAAAAATGACTCCCGAGAATACGGGTGCAAACTTTGCCCTTTACAGCAAGGGCTTTCCGGGACGGGTATTCTTCTTTGAAAACGGGCTTGTAAAAAATCAGGACGACCCCCTTACAGTAAACGGAATTTCACTTTCGTACCCTGTTATGCTCAAAGAGTCTAAAAATCAGGCGGGCTTTGTAACCCAGGCCGGAGATTTTTACTGCTGGAATTTTAATAAGGACGCTGACCTTGTAAATCCTGTAAAACTCAAGGGAGTTTTTATGGGACCGGTTGCAAGTTCACAGAAATATTATTACACAATTTCTTCTGATGCAGTTTTGTATCGTATAAGCACTGACGGCGATGTGCTTAGTGTCCGCATTCCCCATTCAACTGCCAGAAACGCATATCTGAGTGTACAGAAAAGAACCGGCGCAAAATACGGAGTTTATGTCTGCGCCGACTCAAACGTGATTTACGGCTTTGACGAAAACCTCGAACTTCTGCGCGGTTATCCTGTCAAGGGTTTTGGTTATCCAGTTTTTGCCGATGTCAACGCAGACAACAAAACTGACGGAATCGCACTTACAATTGACAATAAAATTACTGCCTGGAGACTTAAATGAAAGTTTTAAAATATGCCTGTGCTTCAATCTGCCTTCTTTTTTCGTTGCTGAGTTCTGGCTGTATGAGTGCCCAGACCGACAAATACGTTGAACTTGATTCTGACAGCCAGCAGACTGCCTTTTACGAAGAACGCTTTACCGAGCTGGACGCTATGTATTATATGAACGGCAGGGTAGATATGACTGTGGCTCAGGTTTACATAAATGATATGGAAAACGCAATCAACGGGGATTCCCTCAAAAAAGCCGACTGCGCAAGACTGTATGCTCTGCAGGGCCTTATTGGTCTGTTGAAAGGAGACACTTCCTTTGCCCGGGACAGATTGAATTTATCAAGGGCGGCTTTTAAGGGAGATGTGCGTGCTTCAGTTCTGGAAGAACGTCTTAACCGGAAAAAGTCCGGTTCAAAAAAACATAATGAAAACGCGCTTTTTATAATCGAAGACGCCCTTAATTCATATTCAGAAAAAGATTATGCTGCTTCTGTCGCATACTTTGACGAAGCCTTTCTTCTTCTGGACAGTTTTTATCAGGACAATTACCGCAGTCTCCGTGACTTCTGCTGGTCAATGCGTTCAACGGCAAAGGTGAATGGGGATTCAAACTATGACAAACTTCTGACAAAAAACAAAATCACTGTGGAAAACATGCTTGAACTTGCAGCATCCCGGGGCGACCTGATGTATGCGTACACCGCCGGAAAGGCAGTAAGTTCATCCGTGCTGTATAAGAGAGTGGCTCAGGCCGGCGACCTTACTTCCTGTCAGAGCGCCTATAAAAATCAGGGCCCGCTTTCTAAGGACGCAACCGTCTCAAAAACCGTGTGCGCAAGATTTTTATGGAACCTCTGGAATAAAAAGAAAAACACTCAGGATCAGTTGAATAAATATTCAGCGATGTTCGTGGACGCATCAATGCAGAGCCCGGTTCCGGATGTGCGCAGGGATTCAGCGGATTTTGATGCGGTTCTTGGCGTTGTTGAAAACGATCTAATGCACCTTGAAGACGGAATTAATTTTGCAGGGGATAAAACTGTAAGCGCGGTCGAATTCATCGAACTGCTCCAGAAATTCAATTGATAGTTTAAATGTCGAGTTTCTTTAAACAAAATCTCTTGAATATGGAAACTTCCAGGAAAGCGCGTCTGTC
>DLYJ01000143.1:0-3047 GCA_003447785.1 Treponema sp. | reverse complement strand
CAGCCGCTTGCTTTCCTTCCCGTTTTCATATGATGAGTTTTCTGATTACAGAAAACTCGCCACTTGTTCCATTAATTAATAGTTGTCCCACTTAAAGTCGTCAAAATCCTTGATCTGAACTTCAAAGTCGTTGTGAAAGTATTTTTCCAGCTTTCTGATTGTGAGCGGCGCCTTGTTTATGTAGTTGGGATTTAAGTAAATGTAGGCGTTGTAAAGACTTTTGTAGTATTTTGAGCGCATTGAGTTGTCGTCGATAAAAATGATTCCCGCGAGATTTTTGCTCACGTCTGATACTTTGATTGAATCATCTTTGTAGTTTGAAGAATACTTTTGTGCGGCAGAACGCATTTTGTGCAGTTCCATAAAGGTCCGGCGGCTCAATGAGCGGTAAAAGATGTTGTTAAAGTTCCCGAAATCCACGGTTTCGGTGTTAAAAAAGTTGTTGCGGACCATTGTAATCATCGAGTATTCGTTGTCCAGGAGTTTGCTTCCGTAGTCAATAAATTTGTATTTGTATGCTTCTGCCATTGCAAAGGGTGAATATTCCTTTACCGTAGAAAGAGCCGATGAATATTCAATTTTAAAGTTGAACTGCAATCCGCCCTTGGAAGAATAAGTCATAAAGTTACGGCCTTCAGTCACTGCCATTTTTAAAAGTTCTTCTATGTACTTCCGTTCGCCCACAAGGTTTTGTTTTACTGTCACGTAGTCCAGGGAAGACATGTTGTCTACCCCGATTAAAATTGTTTTTCCCAGTTTGTCCCGGGCAAAGGTTTCGATGGATTCAAAGATTCGTTCAAAAATGAGCTGATGAATGCAGTTGAATGATTTTACGTCCGTGTAGATTTTGTCGTGTCTCAAATTGAGGCATAAATCAATGTCGATTTTTTCTTTTTGTCCGTTTAGTGCCGGAATGCTTTTTTTGTGCTCGGCAATGGGAAGGATATTTATGTACGATATTTTGAAAAATTCAGAAAACTGGCTGTAAAAATCCAGTGCAACAAGTTCGGAGTAGGGACCTGCCCAGGAAGACTCTGTGGCTTCGCCCAGGTTTTTGATGCGGTCGGTGATTGTGTTGAGAGCGGCTTTATCATCTGCAAATTTTTGCGCAAGCCGGCTCAGGCGGTTCATAAAATTGAATGCAAAAAGATTGAGGGGATAACGGTTTAACGGGGCGATGCAGGCGTTTGAATTATTTTTGTTTTTAATAGTTTTCTGGACACCAAAAATGTCAGAAATAATTTTTTCAAGATTTTCTACGTCTGTCATTCTGCGCCCCCTAATTCAGTTTGTCAGCATTGCGGCAGGCAAACTGGCAGAAAGTGCACAGGTTGTCGGTCCTGGAATCCGGCCCGAAGGGAAGTTCAGCACCGTTTTTTTCAAGAATCTTGATGGCCTTTGAAAGTCCCTCGTTGTAACACAAGTTTACCATTCTGTTTCTGGAAGCCTTTTCCATTACCTGGTCAAAACTATCTTTTATTGAACCTATAAAAAGTTCCTTTTCTTCATTTGCAAAACCGCAGCAGGGCGCAATATCCCCACTTGGATGAACAAAGAGAATCTGTCCCGGTCCTTCGCAGTAATCGTCTTTAAACCATTTTTTGCTCTGCCATGCTTCTTTCCGGTCGAATTGCAATGTGGGCCGTTCAAGATTTACCGGGATAAAAACATCACAGGGCCCGGAACTTAATTCAACCTGGCCTTGCAAGGTGGCCCATCCCCGGCCGGACTTTTTGTCCATTTCGTATTCAAATTCAAGATTAAAGTGTTCTGCAAGTTTCTGAAAGTTAAAAAGCATAAGTTCGTCCGTCGGGCACACTGCCGTATCATCAATGCTGTCCAGAACGGTCTGGATTTCAAGACAGTCTCCTCCAAAAACTTCCATTACTTCCTGGATAAAAACGCAGATTCTGCTAAAGCTCTGGCCGTGAAAGGCATCCCAGCTCAAACCGATTTTGCCGTCAAAGCCTGCGTCATAAACTTTCTGCAGTGCCTCGTGTAAAAGGGGAGCCTTGGTCCACCAGTCGCCGTTTGTCATGATTCTGTCAAACATAAGGTCGTTTTTAATGGCTGCCTGAATTATTTGAGTCAGAAAATCCTGGTATAAAAACGGTTCGCCGCCCGAAAAGCCGACTTTTTCTATTGTTGAATTTTTACAGGAGTTCAGAAAACTAACCGCGTCCTGAATTTCAAGGCGGCTGTTTCCGAGATTGACAAAACAGTGAGGACATTTCAGATTGCACGAACTTGTGGAAGCAAAAATTATCTCAGTTGGCTCAAACATTATTCCATTATAACTCTTTTTAATTGAATTTATAAGGCTTTAACGATATATTTAAAGAGAATTACTTTTTTTTAATTCAAATCATAGGAGAATGTACAAATGATTAAGACAGTAAAAGATGTAGATCTTAAAGGCAAACGCATTATCATGCGTGTTGATTTTAACGTGCCGATGAAAGATGGCGTAGTACAGGATGATACACGTATTATGGCCGCTCTCCCAACTATCAAATATATCCTTGAACAGAAACCTCGTTCACTCGTTTTGATGAGCCACCTTGGAGATCCGAAAAAGGATGTTAAAAAGGCTCAGGAAAAAGCAGAAAAAGCAGGCAAAACCTGGACAGATGCAGACGCAGAAAAATTTATCAACGGCAAAAACCGCATGAAGCCTGTTGTTGAATACTTTGCAAAAAAACTCGGAAAGGAAGTTACATTCCTTCCTGATGCTCTTGGACAGAAGGCAGCAATCGACGCTCTTCCGGACGGAGCAGTTGCAATGCTGGAAAACGTTCGCTTCCACAAGGAAGAAACTGCTAAAACTCCGGAAGAACGGGAACCAATGGCAAAAGAACTTGCTTCATACGGTGACATCTTTGTAAACGATGCATTCGGTACAGCTCACCGCGACCAGGCTTCTACTGCTTCAATCGCTAAATTCATGAAGACCGAACCAGTTGGCGGCTTCCTTATGGAAAAAGAAGTTAAATACATTCAGCCGATGGTAGAAAATCCTCCTAAACCACAGGTTGCAATTATCGGTG
>DLYJ01000117.1 GCA_003447785.1 Treponema sp. | reverse complement strand
GGTGCCGGAACTTTTTCTGACGGAAAACTCTATACACGTTCAAACAAGCGCGGCGATATCTACAAAATTTACCGCATCTTTGTTGAATTTGGTGCGACAGAAAATATCCTGACCGACGCTCATCCCCACATCGGAACTGATAAGCTTCCAAAAATCATCGACGCCATGGAAAAGAAAATTGTTGAACTTGGCGGACAGATTTACTTTAATCACCTTTTCACTGAATTTATCACCGAGCGCACGCCGGATCTTACTGCTAAAGGTGTAAAAGTTACCGACCTCAAGACCGGTGAACAGAAGGAACTCTACGCGGACAAAATAATCCTTGCAACAGGTCACTCAGCCGCAGACATTTATAAAATCATAGCCGATGTTGAACCGGCCTGTCTTGAAGCAAAAACTTTTGCAGTGGGAGTCCGTGTTGAACACCCCCGCGCCCTTATCGACAATATCCAGTTCCACGGGCAGCAGATGTCCCAGGCCGCCGAATACAGACTTACTGCACAGGAAAACGGCCGGGGTGTATACAGTTTCTGTATGTGTCCGGGCGGTTACATCGTTCCCTGCGCAACAAGAACAGATCAGATTGTAATCAACGGAATGTCATCTTCCGGCCGTAACAGCCAGTGGTCAAACGCCGCTATTGTTGTAGAACGCCGCCCAGAAGACATCCCTGAGGAATTTGTAAAGATTGCAGAAGAACAGGGCTGCCGTGCCCTTGCAGGCCTTTACTGGCGCACCTGGCTTGAACAGCTGACCCAGCACTATGGAAAAGGACAGTATGCTCCGGCCCAGCGCCTTACAGATTTTTTGAATCATAAATTAAGTGACAGTCTGCCTGTTACAAGCTATAAACCGGGAGTTATTTCCAGCAGGCTGGATGAGTGGCTTCCAAAAGAAATTTCCGAAAGGCTCCAGATGGCATTTAAGGATTTTGGCCACCAGATGAGAGGATTTGTTTGTGACGATGCTCTTTTAATCGCAAGCGAAACACGAACAAGTACGCCTGTCCGCATTCTGCGCAATAAAGAAACTCTTGAATGTGAAGGAATTAAAAATCTTTATCCATGCGGAGAAGGAAGCGGCTACAGCGGCGGCATCGGTTCTTCGGCAATGGACGGTGAGCGCGTCGCAGCTGCAATCGCGCACACACTTGTCTAATTTGTTAGAGAACGCTCTTTAAGAACTGCTGCAAACGGGGACTCTTCGGATTATTAAAGATTTCTTCCGGAGTGCCTTCTTCCTGAATGATTCCGCCTTCCATAAATACAACGCGGTCTGCAACTTCGCGGGCAAATCCCATTTCGTGAGTTACAACAATCATCGTCATACCGTCTTCGGCAAGCTTTTTCATTACGGCAAGAACTTCACCGACGAGTTCAGGGTCCAGAGCTGATGTAGGTTCATCAAAAAGCATGATTTTTGGTTCCATTGCAAGGGCGCGGGCAATGGCAACACGCTGCTGCTGACCGCCGCTGAGCTTGTTGGGATACTCATCAACTTTGTCTGCAAGACCTACGAGCTTTAAAAGTTCAAGAGCTTTGGCACGGGCCTGTTCTTTAGACACCTTTCTTACCTGAATCGGAGCAAGCATTACGTTTTCAATTACTGTTCTATGGGGAAACAGATTGAACTTCTGGAATACCATTCCCATTTCAAGGAGAATCTGTTTTCGTTCATTTTTATGAATCTTGTATTTGCAGTGACCGTTTTCGTATTCGTCAAGAAGGGTATCGTCAACGTAGATACGGCCATTGTCAATGTGTTCCAGATGGTTCAGGGTTCTCAGAAAAGTTGATTTTCCGGAACCTGAAGGTCCGATGATGCAGACAACTTCCTGAGGTTCAACCTTTAAAGAAATCCCCTTGAGAATTTTTAGGTCGCCAAAATATGTATGTATTTCTTCTGTTTTAATAATGCTCATTTTTAGTCCCCTGTTTATTCGTATATGCTGAATTTCTTTTCGGTCTTATTGAATACAAGAGAGAATACAGCAGTAATGATCAGATACAAAATCATAGCAGGCAGGTAAACGAGTTCGTTTCCTGAACTTGAAGCAATACTTCGTGTAATCTTGGTAATATCTTCCAGGGCAATAAGAGAAACGAGGGAAGCATCTTTTAATACCATGATAAATTCGTTGCCCACAGAAGGAATCAGACGTCTGATAGACTGAGGAACAATGACGTAGGCCATTGTCTGAAAATAATTCAATCCCAGTGCGCGGCTGGCTTCGTGCTGGCCCTTGTCGATAGATTGAATTGCGGCGCGGATGTACTCAGCCATGTATGCGGCAGAGTTTAAACCGAATGCAATGAATGCCGCAAGAAACTTGTTTCGCAAAGTAAGGAACGGACAGAGTTTTGGAAGACCAAAATACAAAAAATATAACTGCATCAACAGCGGTGTTCCTCTAAAAAAGAAAATGTATGCAGTGCAGATTTTGTTGATAAGCTTTTTCTTAGAAATCTTTCCCAGGGCAAGCAAAAGTCCAAAGACAATACCTGCTGATACTGCTGCCAAAGTAAGCAAAATGGTAATTTTTGCTCCGTTCAACAACGCCGGAATCCAGCCAATAATTTTTTGAAGTGCGCGTTCCATCAATATTTCCTTACAAAGAAGAAGGGGCTGTCCACAAGTTCAAAAACTGTCATTTTCGGGCTTGACCCGAAAATCTATTTTATTACAAAACAAGAGATTGCCGTGTCTAGCACGGCAATGACTCATTCTTATTGGACAACCCGTCTTAACCTTGTTTTAGTTAGAAGTTAAGTCTGCTCCGAAAATGCTTTCAGAAACAGCCTTGAGGCTTCCGTCTGCCTTGATTTCTGCAAGGGCTTCGTTAACTTTATCAAGAAGGGCTTTATTTCCCTTTTTAATTGCGATACCAAAGTATTCGTCAGGATCTCCAACCCAAACACTCTTGTATTTTGAATCAGGTCCGAGGTAAGCAGCGCTTACAAGTGCGTCAGAAACAACTGCATCGCAGCGTCCCAGTCCAAGTTCGTCATAAGCGTTGATTACTTTATCAAATTCAGCAGGTTCGAATTTCAATCCCTTGTCTGCGAGTTTGGTCATAAAATAGTCAGAAGTTGTTTCTGCCTGATAAGCTACAGTGAATCCAGCGAGATCTTCCGGTTTTGTGATGTTTGCAGTTGAATCCTTCTGAAGGATGATAGCCTGACCGTTTCCGATGTACGGCTCAGAGAAATCCATGGATTCAAGACGTTCCGGTGTGATAGTAGCAGAAGAAATAACAGCATCGTATTTGTCTGTTTCGAGACCGGCAAAAATTCCGTCCCATGCGGTGTCTACGAATTCAACTTTGAGACCGAGTTTTGCAGCGAGCAGTTTGCTCATTTCAATGTCGAATCCAACCGGTGTTTTACCATCGTCAGCATAGTATTCCATCGGCGGGTAACCAATTTCCATACCAATCTTGAATACACCTTTTTCAATGGTGAATTCACCTTTTTCTACTTTTTTGCTGCAGCCTGTTACTGCCATGATCATAAGTGCAGAAGCAAGCAAAACCATAATTTTTTTCATAAACTTATCCTCCATACGTATGAAAAAAAACAAAAGACGACGGGGTATAATAAAAACACCGTCGTCTTTATAAGTAGATTTTAATTGATATATTTTTCTTAGTCAACGCAAGAGGTCTAGAAGACTGCTACTACTTCGTTGTTTGGATATTTTTCCTTAATCCATTGGCGAACTTTTTCGCTCTGCAAAGCTTTTACGAGAGCCTTGATTTCCGGAGCATCCTGGTTACCGTCGTTAACTGCAATTACGTTAACGTATGGAGATTCTTTACCTTCAACAAAAAGTCCGTCTTTTTCTGCGCTCAATCCGGCTGGAATAGCGTAGTTTCCGTTGATGACTGCAGCGTCAACATCGCTGAGAACGCGAGGAAGAGAAGCAGCTTCAATTTCGCGGAATTTAAGATTTTTTGCATTTTCAGTTACATCGAGAGGTGTAGCTGTGATTCCGGCTTCTGCCTTGAGTGTAATCAAGCCTGCAGCCTGGAGGAGAAGAAGGGCACGGCCTTCGTTTGTCGGGTCGTTAGGAATGGCGATTTCTGCTCCGTCAGCAAGTTCTTCAAGCTTGTTTACTTTTTTAGAGTAAAGAACGATAGGTTCAACATGGATACCGCCTGCGTTAACAAGGTGATAACCCTTTTCTTTGTTGAAAGATTCCATGTATGGAAGGTGCTGGAAATAGTTTGCATCGATATCGCCTGCATCTACAGCATCGTTTGGAGTTACATAGTCTGTAAATTCAACAACAGTAAGGTCGATTCCTTCTGCTTTAAGATCATCCTTAACGAGGTTAAGAATTTCTGCGTGTGGTTCAGGAGTAGCGCCAACTTTAAGAACGCCCTTCTGAATTGTTGATGCTGATTTTTTGCTGCATCCTGCAAATGCAAAAACGAGCAGGGCTGCACTTACAACAGCTGTAATTTTTTTCATGGTGTATATTCCTCCATGTTTTTTTAAAATAAGTGTATTACCTAGTAACACACTATGTTATAGTGACAAATAATACCATTACTGTCAATAGTATTGAATTCAACGGGTTTAATAATTTTTTAACTTGTTATTTTAAATTTGGTGAGATAAAATTAAAGCATAATATTTTTTAGCTTATGGGTGGCGGAAGCCTCTATGGCTCAAAAGGAGAAAAATTATGGCAAAAAAAGCGATGAATTTGCTTTTTGTTATTGGTACAGCGCTTACTGTAATCGGTTTCTGCTGTCCAATGTTCAAAGGATTTCTTGGTTCTGCAAACGGTTTCCAGTTTATCAACTTTGATAACTCTGGATTTGTTACAATCGGCGCTCTCTTGATTTTTGCAGGTGCTGTTGCCGCACTGGCTGCTGAATTTGTTCCGCAGATTTCAGGACTTAAATTCCTTTTCCTGATTGCAAGTATCGTTGGTGGTGTAATCCTCGTTCTCGGCTTTACAACAAACGGCGGTGTCTACAAGGCAATCGGCAAGGGATTCATCAAGCACGCAACTGTAGGTTTCTACCTTGTAATCGTAGGCTGGGTTGTTGCACTTGCAGGTCATTTTACAAATAAATAACCGCTTTTAAACAAAAAAAGGGATGTCCAGAAAGTTTCCGAAGTCATTACCGCACAGGAAGCGGTAAACTTTGACAGCGGATTATCGGGTCGGACCCGATAATGACACTTATCGGGCATCCTTTTTTTGTGTCCGTTTATTTTTCTTCCATCTGGATTTTTAAATCATTCCCCTGCACGCTTACCTTTGCATGGCTTCCCATAATCAAAGGCATTGAAGGGTCAATATGACCAACGTCGGCATCCATAATAACCGGCACATTAAGGCTTCCTAGAATATCCGTTACCGCATTATATTCATCAACGCCCATCAGACTCTGCCTGAACGATGCCAGTGGTCTTCCAAAGATAAAGCCTGCCGCATTCTTAAACCAGCCGCCTTCACGAAGGTGCCACAGAGAACGGCGTATATCCATGGGATTCTGGTCACAGCTTTCCAGAACCCAGATTACCTTTTTGTTGTTTTTATTGAATTGTTCAACTCCGTCCAGCTTTGTCCCGCTCAAAAATGTAAGGCAGTCCAGGCACCCGCCAAGCAGGGTCCCTTCAAATTCAATTTTTGTATCATCACCGGCTTTAACAAGTCCGTTTTTTGAACTGACAAAGCTTGTAAGAACCTTTTCGTCCGTGTAAATGTACGGGCTCAACGGATCTTCAGATTCAACTTCGGGATTCTGGAACGACGGATAACCGAAAACCGTGTATTTTTTTCCTTCGAGTATTTCCCAGGCGTCCTTTTCGCTCTGCTCCCACGGCTTTCCAAAGCCCGGAGCGTTAGGGCCGTAAATGGCAGGAATTCCGGAAACTGTAACGAGGGGAAAAATAAAGTTTGTATTGTCAGAATAGCCCATAAACCATTTTGGTTTTGCAGACCTGAGTTTTTCAAAATCGATATGGGTTACGGTCTCGCACATAAGTTCGCCGCCGCCACAGCTCAAAACTGCATCAATTTTCGGGTCAAGGTAAAAGTCCACAAGTTCTTTTGCCGCAACTTCGGGCTTTGTAGAAATTCCAAGGCCGTCTGATTTGTGACAGCACTCGCCGATAACTACATTGTAGCCCAGGGCCTTAAACTGCTTTACCGCCTCATCAAAACGGAATGTGTACGGCTCTGTTGTGGCTCCGAAAGACGGGGCCGCAATTGCGATTGTGTCACCTGGTTTAAGTGGTTCTGGAAATTTCATTTATTCCTCTCTTTTTTTAAGTTCCGGGAGAACCTGTGCAAGAACGACGGCAATAAAAATCAATGCACAGCCTGCTGCCATCCGGGCGGTAAGATGCTCGCCCAGCACGATGAGCCCAAACAGCACACCGAATACGGATTCAAAACTCATCAACAGACTTGTCCATGCAGAAGGCAGATATTTTAAGCCCACATTCTGGAGCACAAAGGCAACGAGCGTAGAAAATACGCCAAGATAAAGCATGCTGATGATTACACGGCAGGAAGTCATCTGTTCAACGGGCATCGGGCCGTCAAAGAAGGTCGCAAGAATCCATGAAAAGATTGCCGCAAACAGAAACTGAAGCGCGGTTAAAACAACCGGGTTGTGTTCTTCGTTGTATTTTGCAGTAAAAAAAATGTGAACGGCATAAAAAATACCGCAGATTAAGGTCAAAACGTCGCCGATATTAATCATTGCGCTGTCGCTGCTGCCAAGGGCAAGAAGGCCGATTCCCACAACTGACATGAGCGCACACAAAAATACGTACCACTGAGGACGCTTTTTGGTAAAAATCCAGATTAAAACCGGAACGAGAAATACATAAATTGTGGTTAAAAACGCGTTTTTACCCGCTGTCGTGTAGTTACAGCCGATTGTCTGAAAAAGGTATGCGGCAAAAAGATAGAACCCAAGGACAGCTCCGTGAATCCATCCCCTCTTTCCAAGTTTTACCAGTGACTTAAAAAAGACTGCACACAAGAAACCTGAGGCAATGGTAAAGCGGAATGCCATCATCCAGACCGGACCAATGTAGTCCAGACTGTCTTTTACAACAACAAAGGCAAAGCCCCAGATGGCGGCCGCTAAAAGCACGCCAGCTGAGCAGAGCACAAAACGGGTCTGATTATTCATTTTTATTTTTTACTATCAGGAACTTGAACTTTCTTAAGCTTCCAGATATCCCTTACGTAGTCTTCGATTGTACGGTCACTTGAGAACTTGCCGCTGTTGGCAATGTTGATAAGTGTCTTGCGGGCCCAGCCTTTACTGTCCGAATATGCTGCGGCAATTTTTTCCTGAGCCTTGCAGTATGAATCAAAGTCTGCCAGAAGGTAATAAACGTCAGGACGCTGACCTTCTACACCATAAACAAGGGAATCGTGGATTTCCTTAAAGATCTGGCGGCTCGGGTCATAAGTTCCGTCAACAAGCTGTTCGATAACCTTTGCAAGAGCAGGATTGCGTTCAAGATACTGCTGAGGATTGTATGAGTGTTCGCTTTCCATCTTGATGATTTCATCAGAAGTCAAACCAAATACAAAGTTGTTTTCTTCGCCGGCTTCCTTAAAGATTTCGATGTTTGCACCGTCCAGGGTTCCCAGGGTGAGCGCACCGTTAACCATGAACTTCATGTTTGAAGTTCCCGAAGCTTCTTTTCCGGCAGTAGAAATCTGTTCAGAAACATCTGCTGCAGGGAAGATTTTTTCTGCTACGGAAACACGGTAGTTTTCGATAAATACTACGCGGAGCTTTCCTCCAACGCGGCGGTCGTTGTTGATTCGTTCGGCAACTGTGTTAATCAGTTTAATGATTGACTTTGCACGGCGATATCCGCTTGCGGCCTTTGCACCAAAAATGAATGTGCGGTGCGGCGGGTTGAATGAAGGATCTTCAATTATGCGGTTGTACAGATACATAATGTGAAGAATGTTCA
>DLYJ01000204.1 GCA_003447785.1 Treponema sp. | reverse complement strand
TTTTTTGACAAGGGACGCAAAGGCCAATAAATCAAATGGCATTCTTCCTGCAGTCGCAGTTGAATACAATTCAACTTACACATCGAAAGCCCTTTCGGAGCTGGGCTCCTGGGGAACCAAAGAACTTCCAGGAAGCGGATTTTTAGGCGAAAAACAATCGCTTTTTGACAGGGACCTTTCTCCATACTCAATTCCCATTCAGAGCACAATCGATGGAACTGAAGTTTTTTATATTCAATATCCAAAGTGCTTTTCACCCTATGCCTGGTGCGCACGATATGACGCAGGAATTTACACTGAAGCAGACGCAAGCATCGTAAACAAAACCACGCAGAAAAGCGTGGATGATTTTGATGCAATTGTAAATGACAGCACATACGATTTCATAAGCGAAGACTTTTTTAATTCAAATCACTCCTATGTGGAAGTAAGTTCAGAGACTGTTTCAGAAGAGCAGTTTCCCTTTGTAAAAACAGACAGTTCAATTTATTTATCCCAGACAAACAGCACTGACCTGGCAATTGCCTTAAAAACCTATAATGCAGTTTCCCGTTACGAAATCGGAACAAACGCAGTGCCCGGAACCATAACTGCATACATCAACGGCATACAGACAGACGCATTTACCTTTGACGAAGAAACCGGCTGCATCAATTTTGCAAAAATTCCCTCATCCTCAGACAAAGTTTATGTTCAGTGGTACGAGGATAATAAGACTGACAGCAGTTCTTCCCTTGCTCTAGCATTCGGCGCAAAAAAACAGTTTTCTGAAAAATTGAATATGGATATCGCCCTCGCATCACGCTGGGCAGTTTCTCAGGATAACTCCTACACAGAATCCGGCCAGTCTTCTCCGGGCCACGCCACCCTCGCTTCCGGCCTTGAATACAAAACTGAAAATTTTAATTTTACAAACACTCTGGGAGCCTCTTTAAAAACTTCAAATACAACAGGAACTTATCTGGTTTCTGACATGGACGACGCAAAAAGCACAACGGTGTACCTGGCTAAAGACAGTGGAAAAACACTCTCATCTTCATTTACACCTGCCTTAAATGAAAGGGATTATTCGTCTTCGCTCATTCTTGAAAGGGATAATCAGGATTCAATTGAATCCCAGAGCGGCGTCCGGGACACAAAAATCACAGGCTACGCAATCCCTCTTGAATGGAATTTTAACGATGTATCAGCGGTTGCAACTGCCTTAAACCCTTACTGGGCTGCCCTCAATATCCGCCTGAACAACGCTGCATCTCTAGCAGGGGCAAAGAGTTTTTCCATTGCCCTTAAACAAAGCGGAGTTTTATCTTCGGACACACAAATCTACCTTCAGCTGGGCGTAAACTGTGACACGGACTCTGCCTCAGAAGACACCTTTCTTGTTCCCACCTGGAAAATCAGCGCAGATTCACTGACAGGAGCCGGTGACGGAGTTATTGCACCATTTATCCTGAACCAGGACGGCTGGCAGACTGTAAGCGTTTTAATTGATGAATCAGACCGCTCAAAACTTTCCGTTTACGATGACGCACGCATCATTATCACGGGAACTTCAAAAAGTTCCGGGATAATTTTTGCAGGCCCTTACGAAAGCATACAGTCAGAGTTTTATGGCACAAGCGACGGCGAAGGAACAATATACACTCACCAGACCAGGCTCTCATCAGACAATTACGCCGAAGTTTTTGAACTCAAATCCTCTTCAGAGCAGACATTTACTTTAAGCCGCTATTACGACGAATTTGATCTTGAAAACTATAAAAAACTCATAATCCGCATGAGCGCAGCAGATTATGAAAACAACTCCGTAAATGACAGCGTCCGGGCCGTAATTACACTTGACCGCCCAGAGACCGACGGCACCTTCCAGACCGCTGCAAAAATCGAACTTGATTCAGCTGAATTAAAAAAATTGAGTTCACTTAAAAACCTGACGGTAAATTTACAGAAAAAAAGCGTAAACTACGGAACGCTCACCAGTCTAGATACTGATGTAAGTCCTGTCAGGCTTGTCCTTGAATACACAACGAACCAGAACACAATCATCACCCTGGATAAAATAAGCCTTGAAGGCGCCCTCACAAACTTTATGTTTACCGACAGGGCAACCGCCTCATACAGATACAAAACTGCAGAAATTACTGCAAATGCAAACACTGCCGCAACAACGTCAACAGACGGCACTATCAGGGATGGCTTTTTATACGGCTCAGTTTTGTCGTCAGTAAACCTCATGGGAATCGGCCTTGAAGCAGAACTTGGCCGCTCTGCCGATGCTGACATTTTAATTTCCAACGCGGCCCACAAAATTAAAACTTCAAAAAACATTTACGGAGTGCTGGGATTTAGTGAAGAATACAGTTTTGATAACGATTCAAAGGAATTACAGAAAGAAAACAATGCTACAATCAGTCTGTCAAAGATAAAAATTCCCCTCACAATACAGGCAGGCTCTTCTTCTTCCCTTACAGAAAACCTTGCAACCCAGAACGTTAATTCCAGCATAAACTTTAACTCAAAATATTTTATTAACAGAACATCCCTTAAATTAAACCAGAAGGCAAATCCCAAAAAAACTTCAGAAAAAATTGTAAGCGGTAACAGTTTTGAAAATTACTTTACGGGACTCAAAGACTCCTTCCGGAACGAATTTTCATCAGGCTTAAAAGAAGCACACTTAAGAAAAACAGCCCTTAATAATTCAACGACAATAAATATTCCATTTGCAAAATTCTCTCCGGTCCTTTATGCAGGACTTGATTCATCCTACAAAAACACAAATTCAACTTTGTTTACCGACAAGGCTCAGTTAAGGCTCACCCTTCCCCTTTCATTCAAATCGAATTCAATAAGTTTTGTGATGGAAAAAACATCAGGCTCGGTTAAAAATAAAACGGCTGGCGGCTCATATTCAAAAGACGGGGATTATATAATTCAAAACCTTGAAGAGCGTCCCTGGTATATTAAGGCAGTTCCTTTTGCAGATTTATTTGACGGATCTCTTTCCGACAATGTATCCGGCAACGCTTCAAAAACCTCAGAATATGAATCAGTTTATTACACAACTTCTTACAGGCTCAACTGGAAGCGTTCATTTTTTGGAAACGCCACGGACTTTTTTGTTCCTGATGGGGCAAGCCTGATTTTTGAACGGGACATAAAGGCCGCAAGTTCCCTTTCAGACTACTATCAGGCAAAAACACTGTTCAACTTCAGCGCAATCAACGTATTCGGGTCAAAGGGCTTTATTCCTCTCTTTGATTTTTATGAAACAGATGAATACACAACCTCCCTCACCTTTACCCTCAAAAAGGCAAGAACAACGTCGTCCGCAACAATGCTTCTGGATTTATTCCACCAGAACAGTTTTTACTTAACGAAAGAAGCTGTTGTGCAAAATGGTTTTGACATAAGTTTTGAAGATAAAAATAACCTGCGCATAAAATATACGGCGATTTACAGGAGACCGGGAACTGAGTCCCTTTTACAGGATGCAGTTAAATTATTTGCTTCTTCATACAAAAAAGAAGATTCTGAGTTGAGCCGCAGTGACGGAATCAATTTTTCTTACAGCCGCGCTTCATCAAGCACAACCTCGGACAACACAGGCGTTACGGAAAAATACTATCTTGAATACCTGCACGATCTGAACATTCAGTTAAACCGCTATGCAACCCTCAACACGAGCATAAACGGACAGTTTGACTGCACGGTTGACAGCGTTGTCCTGGTAAATGTAAACGCTTCCATCGGCGCAACGGTTAAATTCTAAAATTACTGGAGCGGCGCAAAATAACCGCTGTCATCACGGCCGCTTCGGTTCATCAGGTACACTTCAACTTCAACAGGAAGATACTTAAGGCCAAATGAGGTGGGAAGACTTGATTTGTACGACAGAACGTAGATTCCTGACGGAGTGTCGATTATGTCTTTTACAACGTGGGAAATTCCCTGACTCATGTAAACATAATATTCTTTTCCGTCGGTATTGCGGCACAGATAATCAATTTCTTTTGACGGTGCCTGCTGACAGACATGTACCGACGACAGAATAATCGAATTATTGTTGAGGTAGGCGGTCAAATCAGTAAGTCCGTATTTTTCAAAGGAAGCAGGACTTACTGTTCCGGTTCCGATTAAAACGATTGCGCGCTTTTTTTCGCCGTTTACAAGTGAATTTGAAGCGAGGCGGATTGCAAGGTCAACCGAACATGCAGGGCTCAAAGGATTTTTTACTGCCTTGAGGGAGAACTTGTATGCCCCGGAAGGAGCACCTTCATATTCCTGTACCGGAACCTGGCCGCAGGTTACGATCCGCAAAGTTCCTTTTGAATCCATTGCCCTTGCAATTTCGTGTACTGCAGTTTCGATGGCTTCTTCGTACTGTGCGCTTTCCAAGGAGCGGTCAATAATGAGGGTAATGTCCGCAGTTTTATTTGCAGATGAGGCTCCTGTCATTTTGTAGTCCAGGACACCGGCCTTGTTTTCAGTTACCACAAAATTATTTTCCTTGAGCCCCACAACACTCTGGCGGTGTCTGTTTTCAACCTTAACTTCCAGGGTAACATTGGGGAAGTTTTCTGCATATACTCGTTCAATTTGAACAAAAAGACCGCCTACAAGCTCTGAAAGTTTTGCCATTACATAGATTTCATTGCTTGTATAATCTGTGGCAAGGAGGTTGCCGTTAACGTCCGGAACCGCACATGTTACCCGGGAAGGAGCGTTTCCTGTGTTTACGTTTTCAAACACTGAGCCACTTTCGCTGTCAACTGAATAAATTTTGTTTTTATCGCAGACAATGAGGTAATTGCCCCACAGGCGCATGGCTTCCGGATGAATGAATGTTTTATCGAGGCACAAAAGTCCCATATAGTTTCCGGCAGTATCAAAGATATAAATTGAACCTTTAACGGCGTCTGCAACAAAAACCTTATCACCTTTTACGGCAATTCCGGTGGGCGCCGTAAGGCCGCCAAAACCTTCAAGCCTCTGTCCAAAGTTGAATAAGGCCTTACCTTCACTGTCAAAAACATTTACACGGCAGTTACCGAAATCCGTAACATAAATGTTTCCGTTTTCGTCCTGGGCTGTGTACTGAGGCCCGATTACCTGGCCAAGACCGATTCCCTTGGAACCGAATGACTTGAGATACTTTCCCTTTTCAGAAAAAACGCTCAGGCGGTCGCCTGCAAATTCACAGATTAAGATATTGCCGTCGTTGAGGCGGATAATGTCCATGGGTCTGTCAAAGCCTGTCAAAGGTCCGTTTGAACGCTGATAAACAAAACCGTTGACATCCATACGTAATAATTCGTTGCTTCCGTATGCTACAACCCATACCGAGCCGTCAGGATTGGGGAGAATTGAAACCGGCTGGCTGAAAATCAGGCGTTCTCCGTTGCGTCCCGGATAACTTCCGCTTTCCGTGTATTTAATCGGGCTGTCGTAATCGTTGTCGTTGATACGGCGCTCCCGGACGATTTCAATTTTATTCTTAAGAAGAAGTCCGCCGTAACCGTTATCGCTTGCAATATTCCACTGGGCAAGGGCAACTCCTTCAAGACCGGCTTTGTAGTACGCCTTTCCCAGCCATTCAAGGATGATGTTTTCTGACGGAAGATATGAAAGAGCCTTTTCAAATTCCATTACAGCATCGTTATAGGCTCCGCGGTAATATGCCTGTACACCGCGCCTGAATTCCTGTTCTGCAAAACCTGCGTCTGCCGCCCTTGACCCCGTTGAACTTTCTGCCAGGGCTTCAGGACTTGTAAAAACCGAGTTCTGCGCAAAAGCAAAACCCCATACAAAAATGAGACAAAGGCTTAAAATCTTTTCTACAAACAACTTTTTACTTTCCATTTACGTCCACCTGTGCAATCTGCATGTGTTCAATTATTTCGGCATTTTCAGGCTTTAAGTTATGTGCCTGGGTAAGATATCTTTCTGCATCCGCATGTAAACCGAGCTTGTAATAAACCCATCCGATTGAATCCATACATGCCGCTGAATCAGGATTCTGATCAAGAGCCTTTTTACAGTAAGAAAGTGCCTTTGTAAGATCCTTTTCTTCACAGGCAAGAACGTATCCCATTCCGTTTAAGGCTGTAGTGTTATCGGGTTCAATTTCCAGGGATTTTTTGTAGTAATCAATACATTTATCCCGCTCATTCTGTTTCCATGCAACATATGCGAGGGATGCATAAACTGCCGCAGGACGGTAACCTGTCTCAAGGAGTTTGTTCAATTCAAAATCGGCAAGCTTTTTACGGCCGCTCATTGCGTAAATTACTGCAAGAAGGTAGCGGCACTGCAGGACTCTCTGAGCCTGTCTGTCTGCGGTAACTACCTGTTCAAGATATAAGAGTGCGTCATCATAGCGCTCCAGTTTGGCATAACAGAGGCCAATATAATAAGCAAGTTCAATATGATCTGCTTCTGCATCATCAGGAAGCGATAAAAAGAATGTGAGGGCTCCTGTAAAGTCCTTTTTTTGATAGAGTGAAATGCCTTCGGAAAGTATATTTTTTTCTGCCATTAGATCGCCCCTCTCAATCTATAACTCAAAATCTGCCTTTATATCCCTGTCCAGATAACCAACTGGTTCTGCATAAAGCCTTGTTACAGCGATGTAACCGTTTTTAACCGCATCGTACTCGTTGAGTTCAGGTCCCATAGTTTTTATTTTACCACCACAGAACACTGCCTGTAAAACCCCGTTTTTATTCTGTATCTCTACTTTATCCCTATAATCCCTTATACACAAGGTTGTCAGGCACGCACCGCAAGATTTTTTATCACACTGCGCGTTAACGCTTACAATAAGATTAGGAATACTCAGGGAAATCAGCCTTTCAAGATTTTTTTCTGCAAAGGCGGCAAGTTCCGTATAATCGTATTCGTCGTTTTTTGATTTTAAGCTCAGTGCAATTCCCGGAACTCCGTACAAAACTGCCTGTCGCGCTGCGGCAACGGTGCCCGAGTAAACACAGTCGGTTCCCATGTTGGGTCCCTTATTGATTCCTGAGATTACGGCGTCAAAGTTAACATTGCCGAAGAGATTTGAACGCAGTGCAATGATAACGCAGTCAGCCGGATAACCTGAGCAGGCGTATGTTTTTGAATCGTACTGCTTAAATGACAGCGGCTGGTTCATGACAATGTGGGATGAAACTGCCGATCTGTTTGAATCAGGGGCAAGAACGTAAACATCGCACCTGTCTTTCAGCGCTTCCTGTAAAGCCTTAATTCCCGGCGAATCGATTCCATCATCATTTGTTAAGAGAACGCGTAATTTATCTGACAATATGAACTCCGCCGGCAGGTTTTACTTCCATGCAGGTAGTTTTAAATCCAAAGATTCTTTCGTATTCAGCGAGTTTCTTTTTGAATTCATCAACGTCAGAGCGGTTCAAAATCGTGTAGGCAAGACGGCCAAATCCCTTGCCGGTAATGCGGCCGCAGGAAGTCGGATTTCTTGAATCTTCAAGGTTTGGATTTATTTCCTGGAGACGTTTGAGAATCCAGTCGATTTCAGGACATGACAGATCGTACAGGTCACGCATGTTTTCGTGGCTGTGGTTTACTGCCCGGGCAAACCCGCCGAATTCACCCTTAACAAGTGAATTATATGCTTCCAGCACGCATGAATGTTCCTTCATTACGCACAGAAGCCTTCTGCGCATTTCTTCGTTTACGACAGAAAGAACTTCATTTACTTCGTTGGGATTATCTTCGTACTGCCAGCCGCCCCAGACGTTAGTCTTCCGCTCCTTTAATTCACCCAGGAGAAGAACATTTTCAGGCTGTCGCACAGTATCTTCGTTCCATACTTCAACCCGGGGAACCTTTGCGTCAGTAAGAAGAATTACCTTGTCTTCAAAGTTGAATGGAATCAGTTCGTAGTTAGGATAAGCGTGGTCAGTAAGGATAAGGTGATTTTCTTTTGCGTAGATTGCAGCAAAATTATCTGCATTGTAGTTTTCGCTGTTCAGGAAAAGTTTGTTTCCCCGTTCAATAACCTGTAAAAGCTGTGCATCTGAACAAGGGATTTGAAAAAGGTCGCGGATAGCGTAGGCAGAAGCAATTTTGATTGCGGTTGTAATTCCGCAGCCAGCAGAAGGAAGGCAGTCAGAATAAACGGTGATGTTCATTCCCTTAACGGCAAAACCTCCTGAAGTAAAACCGTAAATCATCGACTTGACGGCATTTGCCCAGCGATCCTCTTTTCTGAACTTCAGCGAAGAAACATTTGCCCTTTTTCTGTCATCCAGCTGCTTAAAGTAAAAACGCAGTGAAGAATCGCTGCGCTGAGAAACTGCAACATAAACAGGCAGATTTACAGACATTGAAAGAGTTTTGTCCTTGCAAAACCAACAATGCTCTCCAATCAGGTGAAAGCGCCCGTTTGCACAATACACAATTTCTGGGACTTCCTGATATTCTTCCGAATGTACTATTTTTAACTGTTCCATAAATTGACCAACTTTTTTAATGCTGATTTAATATTTTCGGGCGATGTTGCCTTTTAGCAGCATTATCTGTAAAATGTTTATATAGAAAATATATAATAATGTTTTGTTTTTTACAAGTTTTTTGCTCCCTTTTTTCGGGACTATTGCTTTCTGCAGCCATTCCCAATGAATTCCTCAAACTGGGCAACCCGCTTTTAGCCCTTGCAGCCCTTGTACCTTTGTACATTGCAGTCACACGCTCACGCTCATTTAAAGGCGCATTCTGGTGCTGTTTTTTACACGGGGGATTTACACACTTACTTTCAAGCTTCTGGCTGGGAAACTTCCAGGGCTTTGCGGCATTTACTCTGGGCGCAAGCCTTGTGGGAACTGCATTCATCGAAGGCTTTGTGGGACTTTTCATCTACCTTCCTTTTGCAAAAAGGCAGCTGACTCAGAATTCAGGCGGTAATTTTTTAATTCCCCTCAGGATTTTCAGTTTTTCTGCAGTGTATGTAATCTACGAATGGTGCAAGTCAACCGGCTTTCTTGCATATCCTTGGGGAACACTTTCAATGACAATGTACCGCTGGCCGGTAATAATGCAGATTGCAGACATTACAGGTCCCTACGGAGTAAGTTTCCTTCTCGCACTCATCAATTCAACAATTGCAGAAGGACTTCTTGAATTCAATTCGATTGTAAAAAAATCAGGCAAAACAGCTCAGGCTTCTTCCTGGATTCAGGTTTTAAAGGCGGTTGCCTGCCTTACTCTGGCCGTTCTGTGCTACGGTTCGTACCAGATGGCAAAAGAACGCACTCCGGTAAAATACATGAACACAGTCATGGTTCAGCAGAATCTTGATACCTATAATTCAAACGAAAACGAAGGAATCCGTATTTCACAGAACCTTACCGAAGACGGAATCAAGGAACTTAAAAACCAGGACCTGAGCACTGACCTTGTTGTATGGAGCGAAGGCGTTTTAGGAAAAAACTTTCCCCGGGCAGAAAAATATTACGACAAATTTCCCCGCCCGGTTCCCCTTATTTCATTTATCAAAAAACAGAAGGTTCCGTTTATCATAGGCGGATCAAAAACAATAGACGAAGAAAAACACCAATACGGAAACGTTGCAATTCTTTTCAACAAATTCGGACGGGTTGAAGGAAGCTACACAAAACTCCATCTTGTTCCCTTTGCAGAAGCGATTCCATTTGTTGAATACCCTGCCATGCGTAAACTCGTTAAAAAAATTGCAGGATTTTCTTACGGCTGGACCGCAGGAAAAAAATATACGCTTTTTGAAATTCCGGTTTCTGACCTGGACGTTGTTGACACGGAACCGGTTGAAATCATCAGCCTCACAAACCCGCCTGCAAAAAAGAAGCCGACGGTAATGGTAAGCACACCGATCTGTTTTGACGATGCATTTGCCCATGTGTGCCGGGGACTCTTTCTTTCCGGCAGCGAAGTTTTCATGAACATTACAAACGATTCCTGGTCTAAAAAAGAATCTTCAGAATACCAGCACTTTGTTGTTTCTTCATACCGCGCAATTGAATACAGAACGACTCTCGCTCGATGTACCAATTCAGGATACTCGGTTGTGGTAGGACCGGACGGAAGAATTCAAAAGGACTGCCCTCTTTTTGTTGAAGACTATGTTGCTGAGCGGATTCCGGTTTACCAGAGAGTTATAACCACATACGCAAAATTCGGAGACTGGGTTGCCTATGCAAGCCTTCTCTTCCTTTTTGTTTTTGTCCTTTTTGAATTCAACTACGAAAAAACACATACAGTTATAGAAATCTCCACAGAGCTTGTAAAAACAAGGCGCCGCAAAACTTCCGTTACGACAGCGCGAACCCGCACTTCAAAAAGTTCAAAATAAACTGATAACGGAATTTTTATAACTGTAAAATTCATGACAGTAAATTTCAAACTTTTTCTTAAGAATTCACTTGCCAACACAGATTTAGTGTTTTATGATAGATAAAGTATCTAAAAACACTATTTTTGAGGGGATAATTTAATTTATGCGCTGTCCTTATTGCGGTAGCCTTGATGACAAAGTTATAGAGTCACGCACAATGGCTAACGGCGAGTCAATTCGTCGTCGCCGGGAATGCGTAAGCTGCGGTTACCGTTTTACCAGTTACGAAAGAATTGAAGAAAAACCCTTCATGGTAGTTAAACGCGACGGAAGACGTCAGCCTTTTGACAGTACAAAACTGGAAAAAGGAATTGAACGGGCCCTGGAAAAACGCCCTGTTGCCACAAACATGGTCGAAAACATTGTTAACGACATCGAAGATCAGGCAATTATGCGCGGCAAAACAAGCCGCGAAATTTCTACCAGCGAACTGGGAGAGCTAGTCCTTGAGAGATTGCACGAAATCGACAAGGTTGCCTATATCCGTTTTGCCTCGGTATACAAACATTTTGAAAACCTTGATGAATTTATAAACGAAGTCAACAGCCTTGGGAGGGAAAAAAGTTGAGCGGATCCGAAAAAGTAGAAAATTCAGAAGAAGAACAGACAGTTTTTCCGCAGTGGCGCACATTCTTGGGTGGCGATGCTGCAGACAACAGGCAATTCTTCAGGCAGGTCGTAAAAAGAAACGGTTCAATTGAAAAGTATGACCGCACAAAAATTGAAAACGCTATCGCTAAGGCAATTGCCGCTGTGGGAAGAATCAGCGACGCTGACAAGGCCAAAGAACTTACCGACAAGGTAGAAGAAAAACTCAGAATCATTCTTGCCGGCCGCCGTGCCCACTCAATTCCTGCAATTGAAGAAATCCAGGACGTTGTAGAAAACGTTCTCATTGAATCAAAGGAAGTTGAAGTTGCAAAGGCATATATTCTTTACCGCGCAAAACACGAAGCAATCCGTGATTCAAAAAGCCTCATGCTTGATATCAATGCCACAATGGACGGATATCTTGCCCAGTCAGACTGGCGCGTAAAGGAAAACGCAAACGTAAACTTTTCTCTCGGTGGTCTTATCCTCCACAACTCAGGTACAGTAACTGCAAACTACTGGCTTAAAAACATTTACACTCCCGAAATCGCAGAAGCACACAAAACCTGTGCATTCCATATCCACGATTTGTCGATGTTCTCAGGCTATTGTGCAGGCTGGTCTCTGAGACAGCTTATTCAGGAGGGGCTTGGCGGAGTTGCAGATAAAATTACTTCAAAACCTGCCGCTCACCTTTCAACACTTGTAAACCAGATCGTAAACTTCCTGGGAATCATGCAGAATGAATGGGCCGGTGCCCAGGCGTTCTCATCTTTCGATACATATCTTGCTCCATTTGTAAAAGCCGACAAACTTGACTACAAGGGAGTACGCCAGTGCATCCAGAGCTATATTTACGGTGTAAACACACCAAGCCGCTGGGGTTCTCAGGCACCGTTTACAAACATCACCCTTGACTGGGTTTGTCCTCAAGACTTAAAGGACAAACCTGCCATCGTAGGCGGCAAAGAACAGGACTTTAAGTACGGCGACTGCCAGAAAGAAATGGATATGATCAACAAAGCCTTTATCGAACTCATGCTGGAAGGCGATGCAGAAGGACGAGGCTTTGGCTACCCTATCCCTACATACAATATTACAAAGAACTTTGACTGGAACTCAGAAAACGCACAGCTTCTGTTTGAAATGACAAGTGCATACGGTACACCTTACTTCCAGAACTTCATCAATTCAGACCTGGACCCAAGTGACGTACGCTCAATGTGCTGCCGTCTCCGTCTCGACAAACGCGAACTCCGTAAACGCGGCGGCGGACTTTTCGGTTCTGATGAATTTACAGGTTCCCTGGGTGTCGTTACAATCAACCTTCCTCAGATAGGCTACCTTGCCAAAACAGAAGAAGAATTCTTTGTACGCCTGGATTATCTGATGGACCTGGCAAAACAGAGCCTCTGCATTAAGAGAAAGGTAATTCAGAAGCTTCTTGATAACGGACTTTTCCCATACACAAGACGCTACCTCAAAACCCTGAACAACCATTTCAATACAATCGGTCTGTGCGGAATGAACGAATGCTGCCTTAACTTCCTCGGTGTAAACATCGTAGATCCAAAGGGTTACGATTTTGCCTGCAAGGTTCTGGACCACATGCGCGAACGCATGCAGGACTATCAGGAAAAAACCGGCGAACTGTTCAACCTTGAAGCAACACCAGCAGAAAGTACATCTTACCGTCTTGCCCGTCACGATAAAACAAATTATCCGGACATTATCACAAGCGGTAAGGACGAACCATATTACACAAACAGTTCACAGCTGCCTGTTGATTATACTTCGGATGTATTTGAAGCCCTGGATCACCAGGAAAAACTTCAGACCCGTTACACAGGTGGAACCGTATTCCACACATTTATGGGCGAAAA
>DLYJ01000235.1 GCA_003447785.1 Treponema sp. | reverse complement strand
TGAAATGATGATGATAAAACTTCCGGGGTGGCTTAAAGAAAATAAAATGAAGTTCAACCCTGAAGACATTGTTTTGCAAGCCATCACCGACGGAACTACATGCCCGCCCGTTTCATGCCCGGTTCGGGCTGAGCCAAAGGCCGACGGCAAGTATCCCTGTGTTATGGCAGCAAGTATTCTTGCAAAAGTGTGCCGTGACAACATGATGGTCGAATACGACAAACTCTACCCGCAGTACGGATACGCAAAACACAAGGGCTATCCCACACCTGCCCATAAAAAAATATGCCGCGAGATCGGACCAAGTCCAATCCAGCGGCTTACTTTCAGTTACTGATTGTCGTCTGCGGCAGGCTTTGATTTGATGTGAATCACTTTGCCTGTGCGTTTGATTCCGTCAGGTTTGCGTTTGTCATCATCACCTTTTTTGCGGTAGATGCGCTTTTCAGAACCTGCTCCGTATTTTGCGTCCTTTGCAGCTTTCTTTTCTGCCCGGGCTTTTTTACGGTTTTTCTGTTCTTTATCGATAAATTTGAGGGCTGTATCAAGTCCGCCCAGAACTTTCTGCATGTCTTCTGCAAAAATTGCAATCTGGTGACGGTCAAAATCTGCTCCGTCGCCTTTTTTACTCTCTACAATCTGGAGAAAAACATCACCGGTACGGTTTTCTTTTACGTTGAAAAAATACGAACGGTTTTCCAAAACTACTTCTGTTGTATAAAGTTCACCGCGAATTCCCATATTATCCTTCCTTAAAAATGTAATATGATTTTATAAAAACTTTTGTGTGCGAAGTTTACTATACTTGTATTTGAACTAAATTTCAAGGGAAAAATCTCTGCATACTTCAAGTACAGCGTTAAAAAGTGCGTCCAGATCCCGCTCAGAAGTTTCCCTGCCAAAACTGAATCGTACTGCGGTTTCCTGCAAATCTCCCCGAACTCCCATTGCGCTTAAAATCGGGCGGGACTGCTTTTTTGCCGAGCACGCACTTCCGGTAGAAATGCTGAATCCTTTGCTGTCCAGTGCCCGGACCATCACATTTCCTGGAATTCCTTTAAATGCTGCCTGCACCACATACGGACTGAATTTATCAAGATTATCTTTGTCCGTTCTACATTCCGGAATCAAAGTGCAGTCTCTGATTGAATTTAATTTTGTTACAAAATCAAAGGATTTCTGCTGTTCATCAGCTGTCTTTTCATTTTTTTTGATAAAGTATTTTGAAAGACATTTTGAAAAGGCCAGTGCACCAAAAAGGTTTTCGGTGCCGCTCCTGACAGATTTTTCCTGTCCGCCTCCCAGCAGAAACGGTTTAATCGGACGGCGGAGGACCAGGATGCCGATTCCCCGCGGTCCGCGAAGCTTGTGGGCGCTTAAGGCTGCGCTGTCGATGCCCGGATAATTTAAATCCAGCGGAATTTTTCCTGCAGCCTGCACGCAGTCTACATGAAAGTGCGGGCGGCGCTTTCCTTTGCTTGCTCTGGTGATTGCGTCAGAAATTGCATAAATATCCTGTACACAGCCTGTTTCGTTATTGACCGCCATTACCGTTACATAGACTGTATCCGGAGTAATTTTTGCGGCAACTGAGTCCGGATCAATAAAACCGCTGTTGTCGGGATTGATGGATTCAACTGTAAAACCTGCTTTTTTTAAGGCATGGGCCTGCTCGCGGATTGCAGGGTGTTCAATTGAACTTATCAGGATTTTTCCGCGCCTGCCTTCTGAGTCCGGTTCACGGTTTAATAGCGCAAGCAGTGGAATCTGGTCGCTTTCCGTGCCGCCTGATGTAAAATAAACTTCTTCTGCTTTAACACCGATTGCGCTTGCACATTCAGCGCGGGCTTTTTCAAAAATATCCCGGGCCTTTTTTCCTTCGCTGTGATTTGCTGATGGATTTGCAAAGTTTGCGCAGGCTTCCCTTAGTGAGTCCTGTAAAATTTCTTCGTCTGACGGCGTGGTTGCGGCCCAGTCAAAATATTTTGAAAAATCCATGATTTTTATTCCTCAAGCACTGCGAGAACTTCTTTTCCGTCAACTTCCGTGATTACTGTCTCGCCGATATCTTCCTGTAAAACAAATCTGACTTTGTCTGTCGCATTCTTTTTGTCTTTTTTCATTGCGTCAAAGAGAACTTTTGCCGCTTCCCGTGAATCAGGATATTTATTTTTGATTGCACTGTGGAGCGGGGAAGTTTCCCAGCCAAAATCTGCAAGAGTCTTTAATACTTTGTCCCTGTAGGCGCTTGTACAGATTCCCAGACGCTTTGAAAGTTCTGCGGCCCGTGCCATACCCCAGGCAACTGCGTCTCCGTGAGTTACAACTCCAAGGCCGGAACATGTTTCCAGGGCGTGTCCGAATGTGTGACCCAGGTTCAGCTGCATGCGGATGTTTTTTTCTGTCAGGTCCTGTTCAACAACTGCGGCCTTTGCATTTACGCAGACCTTAATCATTTTTTCTACGAGAGGATCTTTTCTGTCCTTGAGAATCTGTGGTTTTGCTGACAGTTCTTCAAAAAGTTCCTTTGAGTAAAGCATTGCGGTTTTAACCACTTCTGCCATTCCGCTTTTGTATTCGTGGTCAGGTAGTGTCTGGATAAACGATGGAATTATGTGAATTTTCTGTGCCGGAAAGAATGAACCGATCATGTTTTTGTAGCTGTCAAAGTCACAGCCGGTTTTTCCTCCCACGGCTGCATCTACCATGCTCAAAAGTGTTGTGGGTACCAGTTCGCATCGGGCTCCCCGTTTAAAAATTGATGCGGCAAAGGCTGTCATGTCGGTAATAACTCCGCCGCCGATTCCGATAAAAACGGTGTCGCGCTTGGCATTGGTCTCTACGGCAACACGGCAGATATTCAATACGCTTTCGATTGTCTTGTAAGGTTCTCCGCTGCCAAGAATCAAAAGAATGTCTTTGCCGCGGCGGCCTGTGTAGCCTTCCTTAATCTGTGGTTTTGAATAGTCGCTTCCACGGAAAAAGTCGATGAAGGAATGCATTTCTTTTATTGAAGCAACATTTGTGTCTGTGACAAAAATGCGCTGGGGTATATTGTCTGCAACCGTCGGATAAAAAATTGAATTTAAATCCGGCTGTCCGCTGTAAAATCTTATAAATGTTCTGTCTGTCCCCGGGTGTACCGGCGGATAGGCGATGTCTTTTTCTTCAAACTCCATAATATCCAATTTTACTGAAAAACAGATTTTTATACAAATAAAATATGATAATTCAGTTTAGCTAAAGCCTTTTTGGCAGATTTATGTTATAATTGTGGAATAAGAGGGAAAAAATGGAACAGGAAGTTGTTACTTCGCGTAGCCCAGATGTTCAGTCAGCTGTTTCGGAACTTTGTTCTAAGCTAAAGAGAGACTTATCATCTTACAACGCAGTTTTTTTTATGGCTGCCATTAATTATGATTTTGACAGCCTTTCAGTTGCGCTCCAGGAAAAATTTCCTAAGGCGCAGATTATCGGTTCAAGTACAGCAGGAGAAATCACTCCCCAGGGCTTTACCGAAAACTCAGTGGTTTTAACTACAATGTATGCACCGGATACAAGGGTGAGCGCAGTTCTTGTAGAAAACGGAAGCAAATATCCGGTTTCCTGCAAGGCTAAGATTGAACAGGCGCTTTCAAACGCCGGAATCCGCTGCAACGACAGGGATTCTCATAAGGATGCCTTTGCAATTGCCTTTATCAATGGTGTTTTTAATGCTGAAGAAACCATTCTTACAAACTTTTATTCAATAATCAAAAACGATAACTTTAAACTTGCAGGCGGAACCGCAGGCTTTACCGGAAACACAGCTAAAACTTTTGTATGCTGTAACGGAAAAACTACTCAGGACGGCGCCGCAATGATGTTTGTAAAAACACGCTCTAAGTTTGATATCCGTCAGGAAGATATTTTTAACCCGACGGGAAAAACTTTCTTTGTAGGTTCTTCTGACCCGGTTAACCGTGTTATCAATTCCCTGGACGGCAAGACTCCGAAGGCCGCTTATGCCCAGAAACTGGGTGTTTCTGAAAGCCAGGCTGAAGGAATGACTTTTGAAAACCCCTTCGGACGCTTTTTGAACGGAGCAGAACACATCGCCGCTCTTGCAGGCTTTACTCCGGAAGGCAAAATCACAACTTTTGCCCGGGTTGTGCCTAATTCAACCCTGGAACTTATGCATATCGGTGACCCTTTGCAGAAAGCAGACGAAACCTGCCGCCTGATTAAGGAAAGCGTTCCTAATCCGAAGTTTGTTCTTTTGATGACCTGTATTACCCGCACAGTTGCCTTTGCAAACATGGGAATCAGCCGCAAAATCATCGACAAATACAATGC
>DLYJ01000182.1 GCA_003447785.1 Treponema sp. | reverse complement strand
ATCGATACACACAAGGAACAGATTGCTGTAGCAGAAGCTCACCGCATGGGTATCCCTATCGTTGCAGTTGTTGATACTAACTGTAACCCTGAAGGAATCGACTACCCTATCCCTGGTAACGACGATGCTATCCGCGCAATCACATTGTTCACTTCTATCATCGCTAACGCTGTTGTAGAAGCTAACAACGAAGAAGGTCTTAAAATTATTGAAACTCTCAACGATGATGAAGAAATCGTTACAGATGCTTCAACTAAAAAAGACGATGAAGAAATTGATGATTACAGCAACTACACTCCGACTGAACCAAAAGAAGAAGATGTAGAAGACGACTCATCTGACGATGATGACCTTGCTGCAAAATTTGACAAATAACTTTAAGGAGGCGTGATAAAAAGTACTTCCCTGTACTTTTTATCACGGGCAGATTTTGCCGCTGGCAAAACTGCGATATCGTGCCTCCTGCACGACCGCTAACGCGGAGTTTATAAGGAGAAGGACAATGGCATTCACAGCTGCTGATGTAAAAGCATTGCGCGAATCTACCGGCGCAGGTATGCTGGATTGTAAAAAAGCACTCCAGGATGCTAACGGTAATCTTGCCGAAGCAGAAAAAATCCTTAAAGAAAAAGGTCTTGCTGCAATGGCAAAACGTTCTGACCGCGCTACAGGCGAAGGTCGTATCGTAATCAAACAGAACGGCAATAAAATTGCTATGGTTGAAGTTACATGCGAAACTGACTTTGTTGCAAACAACGCTGACTTCCAGGCCACAGCAGAAAAAGCCGCTGACATTACTCTTGCTAACGGAAAGAGCGAAGTAACTGATGAACACAAAGCTCTCATCGATGAAATCGCAATCAAATTCCGCGAAAACATGGCTGTACGCCGCGCTGCATTTGTAGAAGTTGGCGCTAACGCATCTGTAGGAACATATGTTCACTCAGACAACAAAACTGGTGCCATCGTAGTTATCGATGGTTCTTCAGCTGATGAAGTTAAAGTATTTGCAAAAGACTGCTGTCTGCACCTCGCTGCATTTACTCCTGCTTACATCAAAAAAGAAGACGTTCCACAGAGCTACATCGATGAACAGAAAGAAATCTTTACTGCTCAGATGGCTGCTGACGAAAAAATGGCTAACAAGCCACAGAACGTTAAAGACGGAATTCTTAACGGCAAAATCAACAAGCTTCTTGCTGAAAACTGCTTCGTAGATCAGGCATTCGTAAAGGATGACAAACTTACAGTTGCTAAAAAGCTGGAAGAAGTTGGTAAAGCTGCCGGTGCAAAACTTTCTTTCTCTAAGATCGAACTTTTTGTACTTGGTAAATAGTTCTAACTGATAATAAAGCGGTTGCTTTTACAGCAGCCGCTTTTAGTTTTTTATAAAATTTGGAGATATAAAGTATGGCATTTGATGCAAAACCAAAAATGGAAAAAACCCTCGAAGCACTTAAAAACGAAATGAATTCAATCCGTACAGGAAGAGCCAGTGCTTCTATCTTTGACAGAGTTCGTGTTGACTATTACGGAAACAAATCACCACTTAACCAGGTAGCAACTATTTCAATTCCGGAAGCACGTACAGTAGTTATATCTCCGTTTGATAAATCACTTATCACAGAAATTGAAAAGGCAATTCTCGTTGCTGACCTCGGACTTAACCCGTCAAACGACGGAAAAGTAATCCGCATTTCCATTCCTGCCCTCACAGCTGACCGCCGCAAGGAACTTGTTAAGCAGGCTAAGTCAATGGCAGAAAACTACAAGACAACAATCCGTAACATCCGCCGCGATGGTAACGATGAACTTAAAAAACAGCAGAAAGCAGGTGAAATTACTGAAGACCAGCTCAAAAAAGAAACAGACGATCTCCAGAAATTGACCGACAAATATACAGCAGACATTCAGGCAGTCTGCGATGCAAAAGAGAAAGAAATCTTAGCATAATGACTGTTGAAGAATTAAAAAACGGCCCGCTTCCGCAGCATGTTGCAGTAATCATGGACGGAAACGGCCGCTGGGCAAAAAATCAGGGGTTACCGCGCACAAACGGACACAAAGAAGGTCTCAATACAGCCAAGCGTATTGTCGCTTGTGCAGCCGCCCTGGGAATCAAGTACATTACCCTTTATACATTCAGTACAGAAAACTGGAAGCGCGCCCAGGAAGAAGTCGGCTACCTGATGTCACTTATCCGCAATCATCTCCGTGCAGAATTTGATTTTTACAAAAAGAACGGTATCAGAATCGACCACATCGGAGATCTGGACGGCCTTCCTAAAGATGTCCAGAAAGAAATTTTAAACGCAAAAGAAGATACAAAAGATTTTACCGGCACTACCTGTGTACTTGCAATCAACTATGGCGGACGTGATGAACTTGTACGCGCCTTCAAAAAAATTGCAAAATCCACAGAAAGTGATAAAATTACAGAAGAACTTATTTCAAAAAATTTAGACGGAAATCAGCTTCCGGATGTTGACCTTATGATCAGAACCGGCGGCGAGCAGCGTCTGAGCAATTTTTTGCTGTGGCAGTGCGCATATGCAGAATTCGTTTTTACACCAACACTCTGGCCTGATTATCAGGAAGATGAATTCCTGCAGAATATATATGAATTTCAAAAACGTAACAGAAGGTTCGGTTCAGTGCCGGACAAGGAATGAGGTTATTTATGAGCAGTAAAGTCATTTCCAGACTAATGGTATTTTTTGTAGGAATTCCTGCTGTCATCTGCCTGGTTTGGTTTAATCAAATGAATCATCTTGCATTACACGTAGTTGTAACACTTCTGGCAATAGGTGCCGCAGATGAACTGTTCAATATGTTCCGACGCAATTTTAAGACACAGAACCGTGTTCTTGTGGATATCTGTTCGGGACTTGTTCCCCTTTCTACCCTGCTCTGTGCAGTTTTCGGCTGGCCTGTGATTATCACGGTTTATGTTTTTGTTTGTGCAGTCCTTCTGTGCTATTCAATCGAAGTTGTAAGTGCAAAATCCTTTGAAGATTCAAACAGCCACCTGATTACTTCAACCACAATTATTTTTTACTGCGGATTTCTGTTCTCATTCGTATCAAGAATGACTTTCTTTGAACACTCCCAGCAGCTTCTCATTCTCTTTCTCGTAATGGTATTTTTCTGTGACTCCTTTGCATGGCTCTTCGGAAACCTTTTCGGAAAGAACAACAAAGGCTTTATCAAGGCAAGTCCAAACAAGAGTATCGCAGGTTTTATCGGCGGCTTCTTCGGTTCAGTGCTTGCAGGCATTCTTGCCTATAAAATCTGGCCGGAAATCTTTACGGGAGACGTTTATAAAATCATAATTCTCGGTGTACTTACCGCCTTTACTTCCATCATCGGAGACCTTGTTGAATCCGTATTTAAGCGCTCTTCTGAATGTAAAGACTCAGGAACCCTGATTCCCGGCCGCGGCGGCGTTCTGGATTCAATCGACAGTATTGTATTCTCTGCACCGGTTTTCTACCTGACAGTTACACACCTTTACGCTTTATAATTAAGGTTCAAAATGAATAATAATTCAACTAAAAGAGTTCTCGTACTTGGTGCTACCGGTTCAATCGGCAAAAGCACCATTGATATTTTACGAAATCAAAAAGACAGATTTTCCTGCGCAGGCATTACCGCCAATAAAAACAAAAATGAGCTTGATTCACTTGCAAATGAATTCAACTGCCCTTCCTGCTTAACATCAGTGGAAGGCACTGACGGAATCAAAAAACTCATCGATAAGACTAAACCTGACATCGTCGTAAACGGAATCGCCGGAAGTGCGGGACTTGTTCCCACAATGCTCGTTCTCCAGAGCGGAATCGACCTTGCTCTTGCAAACAAAGAATCTGTGGTAATGGCAGGTCCTTTAATCTTTGACCTTGCACAGAAGAATAACTGTTCAATTATTCCTGTGGACAGCGAACACTCAGCAATCTTTACCCTGTTGAATCAGTGCGGCGGAGCAAAAAACGTTGACCGCCTGATGATTACCGCAAGCGGAGGCCCGTTCAGAACATGGCCGTCGGACAAAATCAAGGACGCAACCTTACAGGACGCCCTCAAGCACCCCACCTGGGATATGGGCGTAAAAATCACTGTGGACAGCGCAACAATGGGCAACAAAGGCCTGGAAGTAATTGAAGCCAAGCGGTTATTCGGTTTTGACACAAAAAACATTCAGGTTGTTGTGCATCCTCAGAGTATTGTTCACTCCCTTGTACGCACAAATGACGGTATCGTTTACGGACAGCTCAGCCATCCGGACATGAAGCATCCGATTATCCAGGCACTGGACTGGCCCAAAATCAGCACAAACTTTATGAAACCCTTTGATTTGACGGACACTCCTGACGTAAGCATGACTTTAACCTTTGAAAAGCCGCGTATGGATGACTTTCCGCTTTTAGGACTTGCCTTTGAAGCGGCAAAAAATGACGGTTCAAGCCCCATAACCTTTAACGCGGCTAACGAAGTTGCTGTGGCTGCCTTTATCGAAGGAAAAATCAGGTTTTCAGGCATTGCTGACATCGTTGCAGATGTCATGCAGAAATCAAAGACTTGCGATATCACCTGCGTAGAAGATATTTTTGAATACGACAAAGAAGCACGCATGCTTGCAGCGGAGTACCTTAAAAAATGACAATAATTTACGGACTTATAATTCTCGCAGTTATTGTTACAATTCACGAATTCGGCCACTTTTTTGCCTCAAAAGCATGCGGTGTAAAAGTAG
>DLYJ01000162.1:6525-6907 GCA_003447785.1 Treponema sp. | reverse complement strand
GACTTAAAATCCCTCGACAGCTAATTACCGTCGTGCCGGTTCGATTCCGGTTCCCGGCAAAAAAAATCTTCCGTTTGAGCGGAAGATTTTTTTTTTAAGTTTATTTGCTTTTAACCTATTTAACCTGGCTGTAAAGACCTGCCATTGTATCGCGCCACTGACCGCGCTCGCTTTCACGGCTTTCCCATTCAATTGTTTTTCGGATAGTAAAATGCCTCATGTCGTGGACATTTTCAAAATAAAGAACTGCAAACTTACCGTTTCCGATATAAGTTACCTTTTCGTTAGGACCCGGTTTTTCTTCTTCGGTGATTTTATTCAATACACAGTCAAAGTGTACGGGATTTCCTGTATTTTTGTTGTTGATTGCGCTTGATAGTTC
>DLYJ01000162.1:0-6452 GCA_003447785.1 Treponema sp. | reverse complement strand
TGGATTGGTTCGCCGCAGATTTCGCAAACAGTAACATTGGCTTTGAATTCTCTGATTGCGTTTTCGTTTTCGGCAATTTCTTTCTGCTGTTCAGGAGTTAACGCACGTCGGCGCATATCCTGCTGTCTTCGGTCGCGTTCGCCACGGTCATTCTGGGAACGCTGGTTGTTCTGATTATTTCTGTTGTTATTATTGTTGTTGTTCCAGTTCCGGTTTTTTGAGGAACGGCGTCTGTCATTATTTCGGCTCATTTTTTCTCCCGGCGTATATACGGTCACTGTCTTCGACCAGTTTACGGCTTAGAACCTGAGCAATTCTCTGAACCGCAAAATCCATGTATTCAACGTCATGAATTTTCTGTCTGAGTTCAAGAACTCTGTCTGAATAAACTACGCCGTCAGATTTAGAAATACTTGTCATATAAACTCCGAGAAAGCATCAACAATGTGGTAAATACTTTCAACGCCCGGTAAATCCACCACCAGAACATCAAAACGTATTTTCCTGTTATTATATTGTCGATATTTTGCAAGAAAGAATTTAGCAGTTTTAATAATTCTTTTTTGCTTTCTCGAATTTAATTCATGTGAAAGGGTTTCTAAATCGCCACTGGGAAGGGTTTTTACTTCGACAAAGACGAGTATATCATCCTTATCTGCTATTATATCAATTTCGCCGTATCTTGTCCGCCAGTTTTTTTCAATAATTGAATATCCCCTGTTAACAAGATACAAAGCAGCCTTAGTTTCGCCGGCATCGCCAATCTTTTTTGTAGATAATTTTTTTGCAGTTGAATTTAAATCAGCGAGCAATACAGACCCGTTTATTTTGAAGCAGGAAGGGATTCAACTTCTTCAACCTCGTCCAGTTCTTCAAGTTCTTCCACTTCTTCTACGTCGTAAACTGAATCATCTGCATCAACTCCGTCATCATTCTGATTCTGGTTGATTACATGACCGTACGACAACAGGTATGGAATGTTCCATCTGGAAAGCGCCTGGATATGATATTGCTTTACAGTCTTTCCTTCGGCAAGGAACATGTTTTCCCCATCTTCAAAGAATACAGGAGCAGAGAATCTGATTCCCAATTTAATATCACCGACTTCTACCCTCGAATAATTCTTTTCCACCATCTCCGTCTTCCATTTTTGCAATAAAAGCAAATATAGTTGCAATCGCCGAATAAGTTTCCTCAGGGATCAATGAACCCACTTCCTGGATTGAAAGAACTTCAACAAGTGCGTCATCTTTGACGAGGGGAATCTTATTCTCTTTTGCAATTTGTATTATTTTTTCTGCCCGGGTACCTTTACCTGAAACAGAAATAAATGGAGCATCAGCATCTTTCGGATAACGCAGGGCACAGGCTTTTTGCTTTACAGACATCAGGCCTCTCCTTCAAAAACAGGTATTGCACTGTCTTCGGCGTCATACGCAGACATTTCGTCATAATCTACAACTTGAACACAATCAGAGCTTAAACCCAGTTGCTGTGCAAGATGCATAATCTGTTCTTGTCCAATTACGACGGAAGTATTAGTTCCATTAGAAATTGTGTTAAATCCGCATTTAACGGACTTGAGTTCTTTCGCTGTAAAGTATAACACAAATTTAAAATTTTTTTCATAAATTCCGCAGTCAATTATTAGTTTTTTTAAAGAATTTCTATTTAAATCCCTTAAAACTCTAATAACTCCACGAGCATTCTTAAAATCCCATTCAAACGGAAGCACAATCCAGTGCTCTCCATTGTTCTGTTTTGCCACAATACTGTTGAATAAGGTCAGAGGTCCCGGCCTGTTATTTTCCGAAGCCTCAGCAAGCTCTTTTGCATAGGATTCAACTGATTGTTTAACGGCTTCCTCTTTTGAATCATCGGCGTTTTGCGAAGGCTGGTTCTGCCTATGATTGTGGTCTGAGCCCTGCCCGCCTGACAAAACGCTTTCGATTACAGCGTCGTTGAATTCCATGCCCTTTTCTTCTAAAAGGAGTGCAGTTTCGGCCCTGTCAGAATTCATCTGACCATCTTTTTCCCTGGTTCTGCTAAGAATTTTATTGAATCTTGGGCTATCAATCTTTAAGCCCTGACTCAGTGCAAATTGAATTAAATTAAACGCCTGGGCATTTACCGGAAGTCCCAGGGATTTTAAAAGTGACTGTGCATCCAGTCCCTGAGAAGAAGAACTGCCCGGAAGAAGTTTTAGAACCGTCGTGTTGTTCTGAAGCAGAAGTTTTGCTGTAAAGACCTGGCCTGCCTTTAATTCAACAGAGGACGAAACTGTAATTGTCTTTCCCGCAAGGGACACCGAATATTGATTTGCTCCCAGATTTGCAATAACGCGGCCGTTTACAGTTGAGCCGCTCTTTAAGGGTTGCGGATGATTTTGAGAAACTATATCTAACTGTTGAACTATATGTATTTTCGTTTGCATGACTTACTGCAAAAAAATAACCCGACGCATTATAACATGCATCGGGCTTATTGTAAAAGAATTATGCTTTAAGCACAGTTAAATCAGGACTATTCTGCCTGTTTAGCTGCAACCTGTTTAGCTGCAACCTGTTCTTCATGAATTTCTTTTTCTGTGTTGCGTGCTGCGTTGATTGCTGCGCGGTTAGCTGCAATACGAGCGTTTGCTTTAGGACCAAGAAGTTCCTTAATGCGTCCACCCTTACCAACTTTGTCGCGGATGTAGTAGAGCTTAGAGCGGCGTACTTTACCTGTCTTAACGATTTCTACAGCAACAACACGAGGGCTGTATACAGGGAATACACGTTCAACACCAACACCGTAAGAAACCTTACGTACTGTGAATGTCTTGCGTGCGCCTGAATTCTTGATACAGATTACAACGCCTTCATAAATCTGAATACGTTTTGTTTTACCTTCGATGATTTCGAAGTGAACTTTTACTGTATCTCCTACCTGGAAAAGAAGTGCATTTTCTTTTTTCTGCTGTTCTTCAATAGTCTTAATAAGATCCATTGTTATTTTCTCCTGTTTTTTCTGCCCATATGCTTTTTGAATTGCATTTCAGACAGTTCCTCAATCATTTTTTCGGCCTCTGAAGTAAGCTGGCCTGTCAACCTTGCCTGGGCTATCAAGTCCGGTCTGTTGGCAAGTGTTTTCTGAAGCTGCTTTTTCAGCCGCCACTTTCGGATATTCTCATGGTTGCCGCTAAGTAAAACTTCCGGCACTTCCATCCCCTTGTACACTTTCGGGTGAGTGTACTGCGGGTATTCCAAAAGCCCCGCGGAATAACTTTCTTCGTCGAGGGACTCACTTGTAATTACATTGTCTACAAGGCGGTAAACTGCATCAACAATAACTGTTGCGGCAACTTCGCCACTAGACATTACGTAATCTCCAATTGAGATTTCCTCGTCTACATACTCGTCAATAATTCTCTGATCAATACCTTCGTAGCGACCACAGATTAAGACAAGTTCGTCCTTCCTGCTTAACTCAAGCGCTTTCTTCTGTGTAAAGGGCTTACCTGAAGGTGTAACATAAATTACATGCTTTTTGTAAGCTTTTACGCTGTCCAGCGCCTGCCCGAGAGGTTCTGCCATCATTAACTGACCGGCTCCGCCTCCATACGGCTTGTCATCACATGTTTTGTGATTATCATAGGCAAAATCCCTGATATTCACCAAATCGTAAGCAATAATTCCCTTTTCAACCGCCTTTGCCATGATTGAGGCTTCAAAAAAAGCACGCGGAATCTCAGGAAATAAGGTCAGCACAGTAAATTTCATGGAATTACTCCAGAATCCAGAGGTGCATCAACTGGATTGTCTTGTTTTTTACGTCTACATTACGCACAAAATTAAAACTAAACGGAACATAAACTGTTCTCTTTTTGCCTTCTGTGCTTTTAAGATTGTCCGCAAGCAAATCCAAGTCCTCGGCCAGTAAAACCTCCAGGAGGTTTCCAGAACCGCCTTCAATTACGTCTGTGATTGTTCCTACCCTTACAGGTTCCCCTGTGGTAGGCGCAGTTTTTACTGCCAATCCGTCATTGCCCTGTTCAGGATAATAGTTAAGGGCACATTCTTTAAGGTCTTCGATATACCATTCGTCTTTTTCAAGCTTTTTGGCATATTTTCTTGGTACAATTATCTCCCATCCGTTGTATTTTTTTACATCTTCAGGGCTGTTAATTCCATCAAGTTTCATGTACAAGGTAGCGGCGCCTTCATCCACTGATTCAACCTTAAAAGGTTTTGAATCTCCTGTCTTACCGTTCCTCAAAGTAACTTCCTTCATTGAATAAAAGTGTTCAAAAACACCGGAAGTACTTTCTACTTTAAAATTACCCGACACACCATGAGGTCCGCGGATAAACCCGACGATAAACTGTTCCACGCGCTCTTAGTCCAAGATTTCCAGACTGTAACGTCTGCCATCCTTAGATGCTGAAGCACTAAGAACTGTTCGCAAAGCCTTTGCAATACGGCCATATTTGCCGATCACCTTACCAATATCACCCTGGGCAACACGAAGTTCCAAAACAGGACCACGTTCACCCTCGGTTTCGTTTACCGAGACTGCACTGGGATCATCGACCAATGATTTAGCAATGTATTCAATCAGGTCTTTTTCCATTCCCCGTTTCTCCCGTAAAACTATTTGTTAAGGCCTTTCTTGCTGAAAAGTTTGCGAACCATGTCAGTTGGCTGTGCACCCTGACCAACCCAATACTTTGCACGTTCTTCGTTAAGAGTAACCTGCGAATCTTTTGCGATTGGATCATAAGTTCCAATCTCTTCGATTGTAGTGCCGTCACGTGGTTTGCGTGCGTCCTGCACTACGATACGGTAGCAAGGTCTTTTTGCTGCACCGAATCTCTTGAGTCTGATTTTGACCACTTTATCCTCCAAGGGCCTGTTACCAGGTCCTAAAATATGCTGATTATTCAATAAAATCCGTTTATAAACACGGACGTAGAATGTTGTATATTTTATTCTTTTGTATAGATTTAATCAATAGTAAAGGCCCGTTAAAACCCGATATTATCTGCTTTTATGCACATTTTTTCGCCCGTAACGGGATGTGTAAATTCAAGCATATATGCGTGAAGGCAAATTCTTTCGGCGGACGGGCCTCCGTAGAGAGTATCGCCCACGATGGGCATTTTTGCGGACGCCAGATGCACACGAATCTGATGAGTGCGCCCCGTAAGCGGTCTGCATTCAATCAATGCACGAGTTCCGCTGACTTTTTTTACGCAAAAATCAGTGCGGCTTTTCTGTCCCTTTCCCTCACTTACCCTGCCCCATTTCGCAGCAGCGCTTTTTGGGCTGATTCTGTCCATGGAAAAATCCACGGTAAAGCGCTCACCTTCTTTTACGGAAACGCCTTTTTGAAGCTGGCAGAGGGCAAAATAAGTTTTTTGAGCCGTATGTTCTTCAAACATCCTGTGCAGGGGCGCATTTACGGCGCGGCTTTTGGAAAACAAAATTACTCCGCTTGTATCCCGGTCAAGGCGGTGCATGATTCCGGCGTAGGGCGGATTTTTTGCGTTGGGATGCTCAGTTTTCTGTTTTTCAAATAGGTAGCGAACTACTGCGGCGTGAAGGTTATCTCTGTCCGCCTGCATCGTCGCTTCGGTGGGAAAGTGGGCAGGCTTGTTTACAACGATGATGGATTCGTCCTCAAACAAAACGTCAGCCGCTGTCAGCTCAAACTGAATGTCACCGTTGTCCTTTTCGTAAAAAAGCTTTTCTTCATCGACTTGAACTACAACTTTTTTACCTTCAAAAACAGCGTACGACGGAACGCGAATCTGCCTTCCGTCCACAAAAACAGAACCTGCAACAATCATGCGGCGGATTTTTGAATTGGAAACTTCCTTATTCAACAATGGGGGAAGAGACTGCCTGATAAATTCATTAAGCTGACATTTTTTTTGAGTTACAAGTTCAAAGGTTTTCATTTTGCCCGTGTTTTTAGTAACCCAGCTCTTCGCCGCAGATTACAACCTTTATACGGCCGTTACCACCGCGGACAACTTTCTGATAGATATTACAGATTGAATCAGCCTCTTCTGCAGTTTTTCCAAAACGGATTGCATTTTTTACGGCAGCAGTTTTTAAAACACGCTCTTTTGCGCTTTCTTCATCATTACAGAGTTTGTTTACGCCGACGAGGGCAATTACGCTGTCAGGACCAAATGTGATGGCTGCAACGCGGTTTCCGTTTCCGTCAATGTTGAATACAGAGCCGTTTTTAGAAACAGCGTTAAAGCTTGTCAAAAATACATCTGCCGTAAGACATTTTTTCATCAGGGCCCTGCGCTCAGCAGAATCCCCGGCAGTTTCGCGGTCAATCACCTTATACGGACCTGTGCGTACCCTGTCCAGAAGGCCGCTGTCCACGCAGCTCATGGAGCCGCCAAAACCAACACTCGCACCCGACGGAATCAGGGAAAGAACTTTTTCCACAGC
>DLYJ01000197.1 GCA_003447785.1 Treponema sp. | reverse complement strand
AGATTCCTGATATTCCTGCAGACGTACCTGCCGCAGAGCCGGTGGAAGATTCCCCTGTAGCTCAGAATGCTGATAATCTTCCGCCTTTAAGTGGGGACGATTTTGCACTTCCTGATTTTGATTCCCCTGCAGAAGTTCCTGAAGAACCAGCAGCACAGACCGATTCAGCCGGCGGGGCAGTACCCCTTGATGATGGACTGGGCCCCGTAGATGACTTTGCCTACGACGGCTCGGAAATTAATTTAAACGAAGATTTACCTGAGGATATAGCAGAAACAGATGCAGGTCCTGCACCCGCACCTGAAGCCCCTTCGGCAGAAGAAAGCGCTGCAGAAGAGGGAATTGCAGACGACGGTACAGACAATACAGACGACGGACTTTCAGCTCTGGACTCTCTGGACGGCCTTGATGATTTATCAATGCCTGAGCCTTCTTCTTTTGATGAGAACGCAGCAGACGCCACTCCTGATTCTCTTCCTGACCTTGGACCGGACGCAGGGCTGGACTCAATTCCTGATGGGGGACTTGATGTTCCTTCAGAGCCTTCCGCTGAGAGTCCTGCAGATACACCCGCAGAACCTGCCTCAGAAGCACCTGCCGCTGAACCTTCAATGGAACAGCTCTTTAATACGGACGACCTGGACACACCGTTTGCAGAGCAGGGCGAGGCTCCTGACGCTTCAATGGATGTTCCGGCAGAAGAATATGATTTATCTGCAATGGACGGCGTAGACTTTTCTGAAGAAGCATCTTCAGCCGGTGACGCGGATGAATTCCCTGTTACTGAACCAAAAGCCTCTTCTGATGATGACTTTATTCTTGACGAAAACTATGAAATTCCGGGCTTTTCTGATATTGAAACTGCCAACTTTGACCCTAAACGACGCAAGGTAGATGTTGCAGACTTCAGCCAGGCAAAGGGCGCCAAGCCTAAAAATACACTTACCGACGAAGAATACGCAAAATTCAAGAAGAATCTTTCTGATTATCCGCTGAACCTTCGTCTTGCCATCGAAGACTTAATCGTTAAAAACGAATTTACAGATGACGCTGTTTTTGAAGTAGTAGAAAAGGTTCTTAAAAAGGCTCCTGCAAGACAGGTTGCAACTCATCTGGAAAAGATGCTGGACATTTCAATCGATGTTCCGCGGGATTATGAGAGACGCTCCTTTGCACAGTACGAAGCTTACAAGCAGTCATTCCAGTATCAGTTGAAGAACCGCATTATCCCTGGAGCAATTGCGGGCGTAATTATTTTAATTCTCGGCACCCTGCTTTTCCAGGCATCCGTTATGTTCATTTACAAGCCTTCCATGGCACGAATGTACTATAAACAGGGTTATGCCCTTCTTCAGAACAACGAATATCCTCAGTCTGAAGAACGTTTTAAGGACGCAGTTCATTATAAGGCTGTACGAAAATGGTTCTTTAAGTACGCTCACGGTTACAGGGAACACAAACAGTACGAACGCGCCGCCCAGATGTACCGCAATATTCTCGGTATTTTTGACCATGATAAGGAAGCCGGAATTGAATGGGCCCAGATGGAACTCTACGAGAGGGCAAACTACGAACAGGCCGAAAAAATTACACGACGGGAAATTCTCGACTATCATATCAATGCCCCTGAAGGACTTTTGCTTCTGGGTGATATCTTCCTTGAGTGGGCAGAAACTGATCCTGCAAAATATGATCTTGCCCGGGAACAGTATTCAAATCTGATTCAATTATACGGCGGTACAGATCTGTACATGTCTCGTATGCTGCGCTATTTTATCAGAACAGACAAGCTGCGTAACGTAATTGAATTAAAGAGCCGTTTCTATCCAAACGAAAAATCTCTTTGTGCCGAAGATTGGGTTGAACTGAGCGGTTACCTGCTTGATAAAAACTATGGTCCTTTGAGCCGTTCCGACGAGTATCTTCGCTCACTTATCGAAGACATCCGTTCAATGCTGGAAATTGCAGAAAAGGCAGACCCTTCAATTCCTGCAGCTCATTACAATATGGCACGTTATTTTATTCATAACGGAAACTTTGACCCGGCACGTGCCGAACTCAAAAAGGCCCTGGACTGCTATAATGCGCTTTCATATCGCTCAAAGAAAAATATCTACGGCGAAATCGATTCCTGCCGCATTCTGGGCGAGCTCTACACTGATACCCGGGAATACCTGAAGGCTCAGGAAGTTTACACCCGGGGAATCACCCTGTTCCAGAACGAAAAGGAAAAGACAGGCTTTGAAGGCGATCACAACACAGGTCTCCTATACGCTGACATGGGCGATATTGAATACTTTATCAGCGGTGACATGGATGCAGCCCTGAGCAATTACGAACAGGCGCTCAACAATAAAAACGATACACCTACAATTAATTACCGCATCGGTGCAATCAACTACGGTAAGCAGGAATATGAAAAAGCCCTGACTTCATTCATCAAAACTGCAGAAGAAAAGAGCCAGGATACAAACCTCCTGCTTTCTCTTGGAAACGTTCTTTCCCTGCGCGGCGATAACTTTGCGGCTCAGGGCTATTATTCACATCTGCTGAGTCTGCTGGATGTTGAAAAGGCCCGCCACCTGCTGCTTTTGCCGCAGGAGCGCCTGGAAGACAACCAGCTGGTAGAAAATTATCTCAAAGTTAACAATAACCTGGGCGTAACCCTGCACCGTATTGCAAAACAGACCGGTGACAGCCAGAAAAACGCTGAAGCGCTTGTAAGGCTCTCGGATTCAATCCGGGCATGGGATGCGCTTACCCGTAACCCTGAAACAATGGTTCGGCTGGGCGGAAGTAACCTTGCATTGCAGAACTCAAAATACATCACAACGTCTAAAAACGATTTTGAACCTGCAATTTACACAGATATTCCGCGCACTCTTGTAAGCGAAAAAGTCCTCAAGTAGGCGGTGAGCCTTTGATTTGTCCCCGTGTCGGAATTGACCAGAAAAAACATCTCATTTCCCTCAAAAAAGAGTTTTTCAGAAAAACAATTCACATGTGCACGGGCTTTATTCCATTGTTTTTGTATTTGAATAAAACAGTCACCTTAATCCTGCTTTGTGCCGCCCTCCTGTGTTATTCAATCAGCGAAATCCTTCGCCTTCACGGAATTGAAATTCCACTTGTATCACATATTACTCAGGCCGCTTCCCGACAGCGTGACAATAATGGTTTTGTCATGGGCCCTGTAACTTTAGTTCTTGGAATTGTCCTGACTGCAGTTCTTTTTGATGAGCAGAGCGCGCGAGTCGGAATTTTTGCACTTGCCTTTGGGGATGGACTTGCAAGCCTTGGAGGAAAAACTTTTGGAAAGGTCAGGGTTCCCTTTACAAACGGAAAAACCGCCGCAGGGAGCCTGACCTGTTTTTCGGCGATTTTTGTTTGTTCATTCGCGGTTACAAATAATACGGCTATGGCACTGATTTTAGCCGCTGCAGGCACCCTGATTGAAGGCCTGCCTTTAAAAGATTACGACAACCTTTTTTTACCTGTTCTGCTTGCCTTTATGACAGACAGTTTACTTCCACATGTATAGGTTGTGAAGGGTTTTGAGGTAGTAAAGGGTTCCGCATCCAAGGAGAGGAACGCCTGCAATCATGAACAGAAAATTGTCTGCACAGGTCAAAAATCCATAGCCTGCCATAATCAGGAGCATTGTCCATGCGAGAGTCTTGTATTCGGGAGCTGACTGCTTGATTCCATTGATGTAAAACGAAATAAATGCAATAAGAATGAATAAGCATCGGACTGTCAGAAAAAGACGGGGAAAGCCCCATGTAACGGCGCCTGCGGAACTGATTTTTGCCGTATTGAGGGGAACAATCAGGGCAAATACGATTCCGATGGCAACGATTGTGAGAAGGTTGCGCTCTACGTCCTGCCTCATCTCGCTTGAACTTGCAACGGCGGCAAATACAAAACTCAGCGGCACCATGATTCGGCCGGTAAATAAAATTCGACCGCAGAAAAACAAAAAGTCAGAAAAACTTGACCAAAGACCGTAGAGCGGGGTTAAGAAGCGGACTCCTTCACAAAGACAGCCTGCAACAACGCCGATAAAGAAGATTATTTCAGAAGTCTGGGTGTTTTCAAAAAACTGCCGGCAGATAAAAACAGCACCGGTTGCGTACAGCATGATTAACAGAATCGAAATCATTGTGGCGGCAAAACTGTATTTAAAAAAGGCAAACTTCGTAACAAATGCCGGAATCCTGATGTCCGGGGGCGGGGTAATTGCCTTGTTTACAAAAGCGATGATAAAGCACAAAACGGCTGTTGCAATACAAAAAAGCGAGGCGATAAAAAAGCCCTGAAGTATTCTGTTTCTTACCTTTAATGTCATAAAATAAGGATAACTTCTCAAAAAAATAAAGTAAAGACTTACACAAAAAAATCCGATTATTAATGTAAGGGGGAATTATGAAAAAGCACCTTTTACTTTCAGTTTTGCTTTTAACTGCTGCTACTCTTTCTTTTGCAGGTGATGCCGCAGCCTTTGTGGATCTGGGACTGTCTGCTGACGGAAAAACCTACGTGTTTGCAGAGTACGGAAAGGTTGATAAAAGCTTTCAGGGATATGCTGAAATTTATTGTGTAGATATAGAAAAAAACGACTGGATTGACGGCGAAGTATTCAGGGCAGAACCTTCAGCAGCAACTTTTAAAAAGAGCGGAAAAGAAGTTTACGAAGAACTTCTTAAAAAAGCTGAATGGACACTCAAAAAATACAACTTAAAGCAGTCATCTCCGGACAATCTCCTTTTTACACGTGAAATTCCATCAAGCACGGGCGAAATAGTATTCAAGGATTTTGAAGGTTCAACTGTTGAACAGAACATTTTTTACCACATCAATCTCGTAAAAAATGTTGAAGGCAAGGGAAATAAAATCAGGTCTTCGTTCTTTATCACCCTGGAAAAGCAGGATGAAAAGGGCAATGTTGTAAGCCGCAATATTGTCGGTAACCCTGATATCAAGCGCAAGGGCGTAAGCAATTACACAATCAACAGAATCTTTTCTGACAAAACAGGCCGCAACCTTGTATTTGTCGTAGAAAAGCAGATGGAAACAGAAGAAGGAACCTGTATCCGCTACATGGTTGAAACAATCCGCCTTTAATTCAATAATTCAAGTCAGTTACACGGGTGTTCGAAAGAATGC
>DLYJ01000122.1 GCA_003447785.1 Treponema sp. | reverse complement strand
GAAAATTCAAAAAACTTTGAGCGCCCGCTCATGGAAATTAAAATCTGACTTATTCTGTCCGTATGATAAACTGCGGTAAAGTTACGGACGATATTTTTTTCGTCGCGGTAAATGCCTGTAACGAGAGGATCCTTTAATTCAACATCAAACAAAAATCGTACAATATCAACAAGGTGAGTTCCGTCGTGGAGCAGGCTGTAAGTTCCGTCCTTTTCAAATTCTTCTGCCCAGACACGCAGCCCGCTGTTTAAGCGCGCGTCCACATATTGAATTTCACCAATCTGTGAAAGCAGCTCCTTTGCCATCCTATAGTCAAGGGCAAAGCGTCTTTCGTGATTTACCATCACAGGAACCTCTGCTTTTTTAGCGGCATCCAGAATCAGTGCGGCTTCGGCGCTGTTCAGTGCAACGGGTTTTTCAAGAATTACAAGGCGGGGCTTATATTCAATTGCCTTAAGACATTCTTCCAGGTGGCTTTCTTCGTTAACGGCAACAACAATTATGTCCAGGCAGGTTACGTTTTCGTAGAGCTCACTGCTTGAACTAAAGGTCAGCGCCATGCTCTTCTTTTTGCCCGCATTCTTGCGGGCATACTTTTTCCAGGCCGCAAGATTTTCTTCGTTTGAGTCAGCGGCCGCAATCAGCCTGATATTTTTATTATTAAAAAGCGCCATGGTGTGGCTTGCGGGCTGTTCGCGTTTTTTGTCAAAACCAAGACTAAAACCTATGCGGCCTGTGCCGACGATTCCTGTCAGAAAGCATTTTTCCTTCATAAATAAAATTATCTCAATTAGAACGAGATTTTTCAATAAGCTTTTATTCCTTTACTAAAACGGCCTTATTTAGTAAATTTAACGGCAGAGGTTAACACATGTCAGAAGAATGCACACACAATTGTTCGACCTGCTCTTCAAACTGCAAGTCAAAAGACCTTAGGGCAACTTTGCGCAAAGGCAGCTGTGTAAAAAAGGTTATCGGTATTGTCTCAGGAAAAGGCGGTGTCGGAAAATCTCTCGTAACAGCACTTTTAGCTTCAAAACTCTGCCAGAAAGGATATAAAACAGCAATTCTGGACGCTGATATCACAGGTCCGTCAATTCCTACAAGTTTTGGCGTATCGGAAGAGCGTGCGGTAGGCGATAAAAACGGAACCATTTATCCGGTTAAAACAGACAAAGGAATTCAGCTTATGAGCATGAATTTCCTTCTTGAACACGAAACAGATCCAGTTATCTGGCGCGGTCCCGTAATTGCAGGCGCTGTAAAACAGTTCTGGACTGATGTTGAATGGAAAGACGTTGACTTTATGTTTGTCGATATGCCTCCGGGAACAGGTGACGTTCCACTCACAGTTTTCCAGAGTTTGCCTGTGGACGGAATTATCATCGTTTCAAGTCCTCAGCAGCTTGTCCGCGTAATCGTAGAAAAAGCCGTTAAAATGGCAGAGACAATGAAAATTCCAATCGTTGGTCTCGTAGAAAATATGTCTTATGTAAAATGCCCTGACTGCAACGCAGAAATTAAAATTTTTGGTGAAAGCAACATCAACGGCATTGCAAAAGATTATGGAATCCCGGTTCTTGCCCGTATTCCAATGTCTCAGGAAATCAACAAGGCTGTTGACGAAGGCGATATTGAATCTCTGGACGCAGAATTTCTGGATGCGGCAGCTGCCCTGATTGAGAAAGTCTGATGACAAAAGAAGAAGCAAGACAGAAGGCCACCGACAACTTTAAGTCGGGGCTTAACTGTACGCAGTCCGTTGTTTCTGTTTTTGCAGAACAGCTGGGCTATGATAAAGATCAAATAATGTCTCTCTGTGAGCCTTTCGGGGGCGGAATGTGCCGCATGCGCGAAGTCTGCGGAACCGTAAGCGGAATGCTCATGTGCCTCGGAATGTACAATAAAAAGGCTCACCCGGTTGAATCAGACCCGTCTGATAAAGAAAACTTTTCCCTTGCCAAGATTAAGGCCCACAAAGACCAGACTTACAAAGACGGTCAGACTCTGGCAGAAAAATTCAGGCAGGCAAACGGTTCCATTGTCTGCGCTGAGCTTTTAGGGCTCAAAAAAAGACAGCCTGATATTCCTGTAAGCGAAGCGCGCACGGAAGAATACTACAAAAAGCGTCCCTGCGCAGAGCTGTGCGGACTTGCCGCCTATATCTTCCAGGAATTTCTGGACGAACAGGCAGATTCAACAGAAGGCACAAAGTAAATGAAGTTTATTCTTGCGCCTATGGCAACCCTGAGTCACGAAGCTTTCCGAAGATGCGTGGCTCATTTTGGCGGCTGCGACGAGTATTTTAACGAAATGATCAATGCCCCTTCCCTCCTGCACCAGGGGCCCTTCGAAAAATTTTACATCCGTTCAGGTCCCGAGCCGCAGAAAATGGTCTGGCAGTTAACAGGCACAACGGCAGGTCCCATGGCAGAAGCCTCAAAAATCCTGCTGGATCTGGGCGGTATCGGAATCGACATCAACATGGGCTGCTCGGCTCCTCAGATTGCCAACACCGGGGCCGGAATCAGCTGGATGCTCAAGCCGGTTGAAGAAACGGCAAATCTCGTGCGCTCAGTAAAATCACAGATAGAAAACTACGCAAAAGACGGAAGTAAGCCGCAAAGACTTTCGGTAAAACTACGCCTGGGGGATGAGGACTTTACCGAGGAAGGCTTTTTTAAATTCACTGATATGCTCGTAGAAGAAGGCGTGGAGATGCTGACTCTGCATCCCCGCACAAAAAAAGAAAAAACCTGCCGTCCGTGCCGCTGGCAGTATGTGGAAAAACTTGCCCTTCACTATCCCCATATTCCTGTAATTCTGAACGGAGGCGTAAAAGACCGGTCAACGCTCCAGGCCGCACTCAAGGCTTCCCCCCACGCAGCCGGGGTTATGATTGCACGGGCCCTTGCCCAGAAGCCGTGGATTTTTAAGGAATTATCATCAGAAGAACCTTTCAGTTTTGATGCCGAAGAAGTTGCGCTCAAATTTATCGACGACGTTGAAGAATGTCAGCCGCCCGAATTCTGGAAGACGCGCTTACAGAGATTTTTTGCCTATTATTGTTTGAATTTCAGTTTTGGCCACTTTTTCTGGACCATGATGCAGAACGCAAAAGATAATGATGATGCAAGAAAGTGCGTCAGGGCATATTTTGAAAAATGCCCCGACGACAGGATTATTTTTCGATAGTAATTGACTGGTCGGCAGTAAATGACTTTCCAGGTTCAAGACTGAGCAAAGCAGCCTTTTCTTCCCATTCGTGTTCGGTGTTTTCTGCGTCGGCAGTTCCGTACCATGGTTCAATACAGTTGAATCCGTTTCCAGAAGCACCTTCAGCACCGTTTCCACCCTGCCATACCATAAGGTATGGATAACCTGCACAGTTTACTTTTACGAGGCTTCCGTCTTTTTTGTTGCGAAGACCAACCCAATTAGAAGAAAACTTTGTAAAGAAGTGACCGTTTCCAAAACCCTCCGCATTGATTGGAATAATTCCGCTCTGTTTTTCGCCGTAAAGTTTTGTGCATGGAGAAGTTCCTTCTTCGTCAACTGCAAGCTGTGCTACATCGTTCAGGAGGACTGTTGTGAGAGGTTCTTTGTTTTCAAACTCATACTGATAGTCGGCATTTGTTGTTCCTACAGGGTCAGTGTTGCGCGGACAGCAGAATGCGGTGTGGCTGCCAAGAGAAAAGAGCATTTCTGTTGAATCAGTATTTGTTACTGTTGTTGTAAAAGTCAAACCGTCATCCCGTAATTCATAATGAGTTTTGAGACTGAATTTCCACGGGAATTTGTCAGCTGTTTCTGCGCTTTCTGTAAGTTCAAAAGTTGCCCTTGTTGCAGACTGTTCGATGATTTTGTGTTCCATGTCGCGGCTCATGCCGTTGTTAACAAGGTGATATTCCTTACCGGCATAAGTGTAAAAACCGTCCTTTATGCGTCCAACGTGGGGAAACAAAACAGGTGCGTGGAATTTCCATACAGATTCCGGGCCTTCAAAAACATATTGAGTGCCGTCCGACCCGCGGAACGAATTGATTTCTGCTCCGTGAGTATTTAAAACTACTTCGTAATTTGAATTCTTAAGTGTGATTGTCATAGTATTTTTATTCTAACAAATGCTGAGATTTTTATAAAGAGTCGTAAATTACGGACAAAATCTCTTCGGTCTGAGCATCGTTGTAAATATAAACATCCTTCTGCGCGTTGTACAGGTTGCCCCGGAAAAAGCGGTAATCCGCATCCATTTCAAGAATAAAAAAGTCAAAGAAGTTCAGGTGCCAGACAGACCAGGCACTCACCGTCCATAAAGCCCCGTTGAGGACAAACGCATTCAGGCCGTCCTTCCACTGGTGCGCGTAAAACTGCCCCATTCCGGGAACAAAAGAAAGTCCAAGAGCCAGTTTTGGATTTTTACCCCTGTAGTTTTCCGCGCACGTAATTGCCTGCACAAACTCTTCTTTTTGAGGAGACGGCCAGTTCTGCTGAACCAGAATCTTTGCTTCCTCATAATTTTTAGTCCTGAGAAGAGCCTTTAAAAGAACTTCATTCGCCTTTTCGGAAACTTCCCGCCGCGCGTCATAAGCGTAACCGTAGAGCTTCGAGATTACTGCATCGTCAGTTTTTTTATCCCTTACGGCAAGTTTTTCCAGCAGCTGAATGTAATTCAGTTCAAGTTCCTGAATTTGTGCCGCATTCCGGCCCCATTCAATGTAATAATTTATCTGGATTTGAGC
>DLYJ01000003.1 GCA_003447785.1 Treponema sp. | reverse complement strand
CAAATGCGTCTTCTTCAATAAAGAAAAAGGCGGATTTGCTCCTGTCTTATTTTGAGGAGCCGACTTTTGATTCAATTACGGATAACTTTCCCTACGCGGATGTTGCCCAGGACCCGGTTTTATACGTGGGCTGCTGGGTAGTATGGTCCGGCAGAATTTCCAACGCCGTTCAAATGGAAGATTCGTTTAAGTGCGACCTTCTCGTCGGCTATGAAACCCTTGACCATGTTGACGGAATTGTTCCGGTTTTGTTTACACCGTCACCAAAACCTGAAATTGAAGGCGGAAGACCGGTTAAAATTCTTTCAAAAATAGGAATTGAAAACGGAAAACTCTCTCTCTCTGGCCGGACAGTTTATCAGCCGGTTCAGAAAGAGCAGTTATAACAGTATTTTATGAGAGTTTTTTCAAATGCGACGGCGCATTTTGAAAAATCACTGCCTATATATAGAGTGGGAGGAAAATTAAAAGGTGGCAAAAATGGCAGACACTAAAGAAACGGCAGAAATGCCGGAAAAACTCAAAGCGCTGGAAGCCGCAAGACTTCAGATCGAAAAGCAGTTTGGTGCTGGTTCTCTGATTAAACTTGGCTCACAGCCTGATGCACAGGGCGTAGAGGTAATTCCTTCTGGCTCTATTTTACTTGACGAAGCACTTGGTGTTGGCGGATATCCCCGCGGCCGTATCATCGAAATGTACGGTCCGGAAAGTTCGGGAAAAACAACTCTTGCGCTCCATGCAATCGCCGAAGCCCAGAAACTCGGCGGAATCGCAGCTTTCGTTGACGCTGAACACGCGCTGGACCCGGTTTACGCAAAAAATCTTGGCGTAAACATTGACGAACTGTGGGTTTCTCAGCCGGATACCGGTGAACAGGCTCTTGAAATTACAGAAAGTCTTGTTCGTTCCGGGGCAGTAGATATTATCGTTGTTGACTCTGTTGCAGCCCTTACACCGCAGAAAGAAATCGAAGGTGATATGGGAGACGCAATGGTAGGCCTTCAGGCTCGTCTTATGAGCCAGGCCCTGAGAAAACTTACTGCAATTGTAAGCAAGAGTAAGTGTACAATCGTATTTATCAACCAGATTCGAATGAAGATCGGCGTAATGTTCGGTAACCCTGAAACTACAACAGGCGGTAACGCACTTAAGTTCTATTCTTCAGTTCGTCTTGAAATCCGCCGTATTGAATCCATTGACGGCAAGGGAGAAGAAGATGCCGTAGGAAACAGAGTCCGCGTAAAGGTTGTTAAAAACAAGGTTGCGCCTCCGTTCCGCAAGGTGGAACTTGACATTTACTTCGGAAAGGGTATTTCTGCAACTGCTTCACTTCTTGACTCTGCGGTTAAACACGGCATTATCGATAAACGCGGTGCCTGGTATACCCGGGGCGAAGAAAAAGTTGGTCAGGGTAAGGAAAACGCAATCAACTTCCTTGAACAGAATCCTGATTACGCAAAGCAGATTGAAGCTCAGATCCGAAACGAAGTTTTTCCGGGTCAGGTCTTAAAAAACAAGGAAGGCGAACCGGTTTATCCTGAACAGGTTAAGGCTGCAAAGGATGTTGCAAAGCAGAAAGCAAAGGTAACGCCTGATTCAACTGTAGAAATTACACCTTCTGCAAAGGATGCGCTTTTTTAGAAAATGAATTTCGTGATTCTGGGGGTGGGATCCAACAGGTCATGGCAGGGGAATGACAAACTTAAACTTCTCAGACTTGCTTTTGATAAGCTTGGAGCCCTGCTCTCAGAATTAAAGTGTTCTTCAGTGTACCGCACAAAACCAATGTATGTGGAAGATCAGGATGACTTTTACAATATGGCAGTGTGCGGCTATGCGGAAGACGATGTTTCTCCATTCGATTTATTAAAATCCGTAAACAAGATAGAAGCCGAACTTGGTCGTAACAGAAAAAAGGAAATCCGCAACGGCCCCCGTTCAATCGATATTGATATCGAAATTTTCAGTGACAGACAAATCAACACCAAAGAATTACAGATTCCTCATCCCCGCATAAAAGAAAGGGCATTTGTACTGGTTCCGGCCCTTGAGATTTTGGGACAATCTGCCGATTCTAAAATAAGGCAGACCTTTGCAGAATACCTGCTTGCGATTGACAGCAGCGGCGTCCAGAAGGTTTGTGACAGCAAGGATTTTATAAATATAGAGGTGTAAAAAATGGAAGAACAGTTAATTCAAACAACGGAAGGGGAAGAAACAACAAAAGTCAAGCACCGCTATGCCGCCGGCGAATTTGAAGGCCCGCTCGATGCGCTCTGGGCTATGATCCGCGACAATAAAATCAATATTTACGATATTCCCATTGCTCAGATTACCGAGCAGTTCCTCGAGTATCTGGACTACGCGTCACAGGTAGACCTGGGAGACCTGAGTGAATTCTACAATATGGCGGCAAGACTTGTTTATATTAAAAGCCGCATGATGCTCCCGGTAGAAGTTAAACTTGATGATGACCTTGATTTTGAAGATCCTCGTGAAGAACTTGTAGAAAAACTTATTGAATACCAGAAATTCAAGAAACTTTCTGCCCTCATGGAAGAAAAAGAAGACGAAAGCGAATGGAACTTTGAACGCAAGAAGATTCAGCGCGTACTTCCCTTTGACGACGAAGATATGTGGCAGACTGTTGATACTTGGGACCTGCTCCAGCAGATGCAGAAAATCTTCCAGAATTTAATCAGTTCATATTCAGATTCAAAAATCATTGATATGTACGAAGAGATTTCTGTAAACGAAAAAATTACCCTGATGAACGAGCTTCTGGAAAGCAAAAATGAATGCATGTTTACGGATCTGATTGTCAGAAAGGGCAATGTTCTGGACGTAATCTGCGCCTTTATGGCACTTCTGGAAGCCGTAAAATTCAAGATGGCAGTAATCATGCAGAACAGAATGTTCGGAGACATAAAAATTTGTCGCTGTAATGCTGCATAACGCCTTAAATAATTCAAAAAAATAATATAGAATACAAAATCAGGAATTAAATAAAAGATGGAAGTAAATTTAGATAAAGAAGTGGGCTTTGTTGAATCCGTATTGTTTCTGGACAGCGAGCCCCTTACCGTAGAAGCAATTTCAAAAATTACCGAGCTTTCAGAAGATGTTGTTGAACGCTGTATCGAAGCTCTCAAGGAAAAATATACCCAGGAATCTTCCGGTGTGGAATTGTCACTTATTACAGGCGGCTGGACTTTAACTCCTAAAAAAGAATACTGGGAAAACCTGAAGGAACGTTACGGAAACAAAAATGCAGGCCGTCTGAGCCGTTCCGCAATGGAAGTTCTTTCAATCATTGCATACAAACAGCCTGTAACCCGTGCAGAAATTGAATCCATCCGCGGAGTTCCGCCGGACAATATGATTCGTCTCCTTGTTGAACGTCAGCTGATTAAAGAAGTGGGCCGCAAGGAAGGTCCGGGAAGACCGGTTCAGTTTGGAACAACAAAAGAATTCTTAAAGTTCTTCGGGCTTAATTCAATTTCTGAATTACCAAGGCTGGACGAAAAAGAAAACGAGAGGTTCGAACTTGCCCGCTGATACAAATCCAGTCAGACTTCAATCCTTTCTGGCCCATTGCGGCGTTGCAAGCCGCCGGGCCAGCGAAAAAATCATTTCAGATGGCCGCGTAGCCGTAAACGGTGTTGTCGTAACCGAAATGGGCACACGCGTCCTGACCTCTGACGAAGTTACGGTTGACGGAAAAAAAGTTACCCTGGAAGAAAGAAAACTCTATATTCTGATGAATAAACCTGCAGGCCTCGTATGTTCACAGTCAGACGAAAAGGGCAGGAAAGTTGCAGTTTCCCTCCTCAGGGAAAAATACTCCGAGCGCCTTTACAATGTGGGCCGTCTTGACATGTACAGCCGCGGCGCAATTATCTTTACCAATGACGGCGATTTTGCCGCCAGACTAAGTCATCCTTCAAGCCAGATAGAAAAAGAATACTATGTAGAAACAAGTTATCCTCTCCCCGAAGACCTGGATAAAAAGTTTGAAAAAGGTGTGCGGGTGGAAGGTGTTTTCTACAAGGCAAAATCTGCAAGGGTTTTAAACACTCATAAAATGGACGTAGTTCTTGTTGAAGGCAAAAACCGCGAAATCCGAAAAGTGTTTTCAGACGCCGGCGCCACGGTCCGAAGCCTTAAGCGCGTAAGAATCGGAAACCTGCGTCTCGGTAACCTGCAGGAAGGTGAATTCAGGGAATTAACAGAGAGAGAAGTCAAATCTCTTTTAGATTTGTGTCAGAATAAAATGGAGGCATAATATAAATGATTATTGCAATGGACGGACCTGCAGGAACAGGAAAATCAACTATCGCATCCATTATTGCAAAAAAACTCGGCATTACTTACTTGAACAGCGGAAGTTTTTACAGGGCTCTTACCCTTGCACTTAATGGAACTGACATCGACATCAGCGATGCTCAGAAAGTTCTTGAATTCTGTAAAGAACAAAAACTTGAATATGTAAACAGCCGCCTTGTTCTCAACGGGACAGACGTAGAAGACCGTCTCCACGAAGACGCAGTCAGCGCAAGGGTAGCGCAGGTTTCCAGCATTGTGGAAGTTCGTCACCTTGTAAATGAACGCATGCAGGAAATTACAAAGAGCCTGGATATTATCTGTGAAGGCCGTGATATGACTACGGTTGTTTTTCCCCAGGCTGAATATAAGTTCTACCTGGATGCATCGGTTGACGTTCAGGCACAGAGGCGCTTTGACCAGGGTGTTTCAAACATGACTCTGGAAGAAGTAAAGCAGGCAATCATCAAACGCGATGAAATCGACAGAAACAAAAAGGAAGGCGCCCTTAAACGCGCCGAAGACGCGGTATATATTGACACATCTGCCTTGACGATTGAGCAGGTTTGTGAGATAATATTAACCAAAATTCACAAAAAAGGGTTTAATATGGAACAGATGGAAGTGGAAAATGGTGAAGGTCTTGAATCAAAGACTTCAATCCAGACACAATTAGAGGAGTCTCTTAAGAGCTTCAAACCTCTTGAAGATGGTCAGTTTGTTGATGGTACTGTAGTTTCGGTTACAGATGATCTTGTATTCATTGATATTGGTGCTAAATCAGAAGGTAAAATTCCTGCACAGGAATTTGGCGGAAAGCTGCCGAATGTCGGTGATGTTTTGTCAGTTGTTCTTGTACACTTGAATGGACGCAACGGTCCTGAAGTATCGTTTACAAAAGCACAGTCTAAACAGTTGTGGAAAGATCTCCGCAAGGCTGCAGATGAAAAAACTCCTGTAGAAGGAAAAATCGAAAAAGAAGTTAAAGGCGGTTTTGATGTAAGCCTCGGTGGTGACATCCACGCATTCCTTCCAATCAGTCAGTCTGACAGCACAAAGGTTGAAGACCCTAAAAAACTTATCGGTCTTGAATCTAAGTTCTATATTGAACGTCTTTACTCAGACAACAAGGCTAACGTAGTAGTTAACCGCCGTAAATATCTTGAAGAAGCAATGAACAAAAATCGTGATGAGTTCTTTGCTAACACTCAGGTTGGTGACACAGTAAAAGGTACTGTAAAATCATTTACAAGCTTTGGCGCATTTATCGACCTCGGTGGCTTTGACGGACTTCTTCATATCAACGATATGAGCTGGGGTCACGTTACACGTCCAAAAGACTTTGTTAAAAAAGGTCAGGAAATTGAACTCAAAGTTATCTGCCTCAATCCGGAAGATAAGAGAATCAACCTTTCCCTCAAGCATTTTTCTGAAGACCCTTGGATGCACTTTGAGGAAAAATATCATGTTGAAGACATCGTAGAAGGTACAGTTACAAAACTTACTGACTTCGGTGCATTCATCGAACTGGAAGAAGGAATTGAAGGTCTCGCTCACATTTCTGAATTCAGCTGGACTAAAAAGATTAACAAAGCATCTGACATGGTTAAGATTGGCGACAAAGTTAAATGTATGATTTTGGGCTATGATATCCAGGCAGGTCGTGTATCTCTTGGTCTCAAACAGACAACTCCAAATCCTTGGGATTCAATTGCAGAAAAATATCCTGTTGATTCAACAGTTCACGGAAAAATCGTTAAAATCACAAACGCAGGTGCATTCGTACAGTTTGAAGACGGTATCGAAGGCTTCCTTCGTGCAGAAGATATTTCATGGACAAAGAAAGTTAAGCACCCTGGTTCTGAACTTTCTGTTGACCAGGAGCTGGATGTTAAGATTCTCGAAGTAAATCCTGAACAGCGCCGTATCTCTGTCGGCATCAAACAGCTTACTGCTAACCCTTGGAAAGAATTTGCTTCAAAATACAGCGCTGGTTCAACACTGGAAGGCGAAATTACTTCCATCACAGACTTTGGTGTATTTGTAAAGGCTCCTGAAGGAATCGAAGGTCTTGTTAACAAGGCAAACCTCAGCGATGACAAAGAAGTTCCATACGAAGAAGCAGTTAAAAAATACAATGTTGGCGACAAACTCAATGTTTACGTTGTTGACATTAACGTTGAAAAGGAAAAAGTTGGTTTCTCAGTTAAAGAATTCAAAAAGGCACAGGCACGTAAAGAAATTAACCAGTACATGTCTTCTTCAGACAATGATGGTGACGGTGCTTATACCCTTGGCGACATGCTTAACGACCAGAAAAACAACTAGTTAGTTTCGATGAGTGAGCTTAATTCTCTCAGTTTAGAAAAACTTAAAACACTCATCGAGATTAACGGACGAATAAACTCAAATTATTCTGACGTAAACGCATTGATGGTTTATATTCTTGAATCAGCAATGCGTCTTGTTGAATGTGAGTCTTCTTCTCTCCTTCTGGTGAATAAAGAAGATGAATCATTACGCTTCGTAGTTGCCCTCGGCCCTAAAGGTGCCGAGGCAATGAATATTCCCGTAGAAAAGAGCAGTATCGCAGGCTGGGTTGCCGAAAAAAATGAGGCAGTTGTAATCAACAATGTTGGTTCTGACCCGCGCTTTTCTACTACAGTTCAAAATAAAACCGGCTATATTACAACAACAATGATTGCAATTCCAATGCGCATCCGAGGACAGTGCATTGGTGTAATCGAGCTGCTCAATAAATCAGATAACCGGAAATTCGATAACGAGGACCTTGAAATCCTCGAACTGCTTTCCAATCAGGCAGCTATTGCTTATACAAACGCAGATTCATTCCGTACAGCTAAAGATAATATTTCTGTATTGCAGAGTAATGTAGCAAGCGGAAGTGAATACCACTCCTTTGTTGCAAAAAGTCCGCAGGTTCTTGATCTTCTTCACGTTATTGATGAAGTTGCAACTGCAAACACAACGATTCTTATCACAGGCGAAAGCGGTGTAGGTAAGGAACTTTTTGCAGAACAGATTCACCTTAAGTCAAACCGCAACGGAAAACCTTTTATCCGCGTAAACTGTGCGGCTTTGTCTCCGGCTCTCCTTGAAAGCGAACTCTTTGGTCACGTAAAAGGCGCCTTTACAGATGCTGTAAGTGACAGGGAAGGTCGTTTTGAAGCAGCCGACGGAGGAACACTCTTCCTGGACGAAATCGGTGAACTTCCTCTTGAACTTCAGGCTAAATTGCTGCGTGTTTTACAGAACCACAGTTTTGAACGCGTAGGTTCAAGCAAAACAATAAATGTTGACGTTCGTATCGTTGCGGCTACAAACCGTGACCTTGAAAAAATGGTTAGTGAAGGCACATTCAGAAGTGATTTGTTTTACCGCCTGAATGTAATGCCTTTAAATATTGTTCCTTTGCGGGAGAGAAAAGAAGATATTCTTCCACTTGCACAGTTCTTCCTTACAAAATTCCGAAACGAAACAAAAAAGAATTTTGAAGGTTTTTCAACTTCGGCAATCAACGCCCTTTACAGTTATTACTGGCCGGGAAATGTCCGCGAACTTGAAAACTCAGTTGAACGTGCCTGCGTTTTGGGAAAACCTCCATACATTCAGGCGGAAGACTTGCGTATTTCATCTGCCGGTAGTGGAGCAGCCGATACCAGGACATGCTTTGATAAAATTGCGGCAGAAGTGCTGGAAGGCTCAGACGGAGACCGCTCACTTAAAACTGCAATCAATAAATTCAAGGCGGCTTATGTTAAAAGGGTTCTTAACGAAACTTCATGGAATCAGACCGAAGCAGGTAAGATTCTTGGAATTCAGAGAACTTATGTATCCCGTTTGCTGAACGAACTGCATATCAGGGAAAATTAAAAATTAAAAAAGATTCCGTAGGGGATTTTTGATAAAAAAATTAGGGGTTAATTATGACAAATAATGAACAGACAACATCAGAAAAATTAAGTGCGGCTCTCGTAAAGTACCGCGCATTTCTTATAGGACTTGCAGTAGTTGTATTTGTTTTTGTCGCAGTAATCGTACTGGGCACTTCAATTTCTAACAAAGCTCTTGCTAAAGACCTTTCTGCACTTGACGCTGTTGAATATGCATTCAAAAAAGATGCTGATACAGTAAAAGAAGAAGACTGGGAAGCAAGACGTAATGCCGCTCTTGCAGGACTTGAAACACTTACTACAAAATCAGGTATCGTTGGTGTACGCGCAAACATGCTCAAGGCTGACATTCTTTTCCAGCAGAAAGAATGGGAATCAAGCCGCGCTGCATGGCTTGCAGCTGCAGAAACAAAAAAATCAATTTATACAGCACCAATCTGCTATTTTAACGCAGCTGTCTGCTCAGAAAATCTGAATGATCTTGATTCGGCAGTAAAATACTACGAAAAATCAATCGAAGCTGAAGACTTCTTCCTCGTTGACCATGCATATTTCTCTCTTGGACGTGTAAACGAAGCTAAGGGCGATACAGAAGCAGCACTTAAAGCTTACGAAAAACTCAACGACCTGCACCCGACTTCAAAATGGGCAGCCGTTGCAAAGAGCCGCTCAATTGCAATCAGTGCAGCTTCACCAAAAGCAGAATAATTGTAACTAAAAAAGATTTTAATTATTTATAAATATATGAAAAGCGCAGGAAGATTTAACAAAATAAAACATATTTTTTTGTTTTTCTCTTTCTGCGCTCTTTTTATTTCCTGCGGGCTTGATACAATCATCTTAATTGACCCGCCTACAATCCGGGATAATTCACCAACATATTCAACAGAAGAATATGCGATTTTATACATCGACTTTCAGACAAATGAATCAAGTGCCAACATGAATATAGAGGGCGGTGCATTTCTTGGAACCGATGTCTTTTATAAAATATTCAACAATTATAAAGATGCAACATCCTATCAGAGTGCCATAGAAAACGTTAATACCACATCAAACGGTGATGCGGCCGCTGCAAAGATGATAGACACCTATAAGTATCAGCCTCTTTTAAAAAAGGTTCG
>DLYJ01000027.1 GCA_003447785.1 Treponema sp. | reverse complement strand
CCTTGCCCTTGTCTGTAATCATTGTAGGAAGAATTACATCAAATGCACTGATACGGTCAGTTGTAACGATAACCATTCTTCCGTCTTCAAGATCATAAACTTCGCGGACTTTTCCGCTGATAATTTTTTTCATCTTAGTTATCCTTCTTAGTTGGTTTTACGAGGAAAAGGCAGAGCAAAAGTGCCAGAATATACAAACCGCCTGTTACATAAAGTACGTTCTGGTAGCCTGTCGGGTTAACTGAAACGCCCTGTGCGTTTGTAATGAAATTACCGGTGTGGCTTACGATGTAGTTTGCCATCTGGTTTCCGCTCAATCCGGCAAAAGCCCAGGCAGAAAGTGTAATTCCGTGGATTGCACTGATTGAACCCATTCCGTAGTGGTCAGAAAGCAGTGTCGGAACGTTAGAGAATCCGCCGCCGTATCCTGCGTTTACGATAAAGATGAGTGCCAGAACAAAGAAAATCAGGAGTGCATTTCCGGCACCTGTGCTGATACCCTTTGTTGCAAGTACGATTGCTGTAAATGCGATTGAAAGAATAAAAATCATGTAGTAAACGGTTTTGCGGTCTTTCATGTAATCAGCCCATGCAGAGAATCCGAGGCGGCCGCCTGCATTGAAGATTGCACTGATTGTAGAAATGATACCTACGCTTGAAGCAAGACCGATACATTTTACGATCATTTTTTCCTGAGAGATGATTGCAAGACCACATGTAATGTTGATGTAGAACATGAGCCAGATTGCAATGTAAGAAGTAATCGGTTCGCGTTTGAGTGTTGCGAGAATTCCTTCTTCCTTTGACTTAACCTGTGGTTCAACCCAGTCAGCAGGTTTTGCAAGGAGGAAGTGTCCGAGCATCATCATGATAAAGTATGCAACTGCAAGGATGGCGAACATTTTGTAAATTCCGCCGTCACCGAGGTTTGCAAGCATCCATGTCATAATTGGAGAAGCGATAGCCTTAGCACCGCCAAAACCTGCAACTGCAAGACCTGTTGCAAGACCTTTTTTGTCCTTGAACCATAGCATGAGGGTTTTAACAGGGCTCAGATAACCGGTTCCCAGACCGATACCCATGATAAAGCCGTAACTTATGTAAATTCCTACAAGTGCAAGAGCAGAGCCCTTATGCATTCCACCGTAATAGATAAAGAAACTTGTTCCTGCAAGACCAAGAGCAAAAGTGATGGAAGCAATTAAAGAAGACTTGTGGATGTTTTTTTCAACAAGATTACCAAGAAAAGCAGCTGACATTCCAAGGAAAAAGATTGCAAAACTGAATGCCCATTCAACTGCGCCTTTAGAAAAACCGATATAATCTGCAATTTCCTGACTGAAAATTGACCAGCAGTATACGGTACCGATACTAAAGTGGAGAAGCAAAGCCGGGATAGCACCACGAATCCACTTATTCTGTATGTTTTTCATTTGTTTTTACCTCGCTATAAAATTATCAAAAATTCTTTTTCAATTCAATCAGTTTTCTATTTGTTTTACGGCATCCCGGACAAGAGCGGACTGACCTTTTTTCATTACCAGAACCTTGTTGTTTTTTACAACTACAACCAGGTCTTCAACACCGCACAGACTGACAGGAACATCGCTGTAAACAAAGTTGTTTTTGCTTTGAACTTCCACTACTTTGTTGTTGGCAGGATTTGTACACAACTGACTGAATGTGTCCCAGCTGCCCACGTCTGTCCAGTTAAAACTTGCTTTTACCACAGCAGCAGACTTGGTTTTTTCTGCGATAGACTTATCAACTGCAATTCCCGGAACATCCTGATAAGCAAGTTCCATTTCGCTCCACTTTTTTATGATGTAAACACCGTTTTTCTGGGTAAGGAGGGGCTTTTTTCCGTTTTGAACAGGAGCAAAAGCGTTATAAACTTCAGGCGTGCAGTTAGACATTTCCTTGAGGAACATATCGCTTTCAAAGGCAAACATTCCGCTATTCCAGAAGTAGTTTCCGCTTTCAAGATATTTTGTTGCCGTAGCTGAATCAGGTTTTTCTTCAAACTTTTCAATTTCAAAAGTCGTACCGTCCCCTGTAAGGTCTTTTCCGGCCTTGATGTAGCCGTAGCCAGTGCTGGGTTCGGTGGGCACAATGCTGAAGCAGACAAACTTTCCAGAATGCGCGGCTTTTGCGGCATTTGCTGCATCGCTGACAAATTTACTGACAGGAGAAATTACGTGATCGCTTGTCAAAACAAGGAATGTATGTTTTTTCTTAGGGTCAAGTTTCTGTAATAATTCAACACCTATCATAATGGCGGCTGATGTGTGTTTTGGACTTGGTTCTGCCAGAACGATGGTTTCGCCAAGGAGTTTTTTTGCATCGCTGTCATCGCTTCTTTCGGCAAGCTGTTTAATCTGGTTAACACACTCGCCTTCAATGTCCTTTCTTGTAACGATTATGATTTTGCCGGAAATCTTCAGTGCAAGTGAGCGTCTGAGACTGTCCTGCAAAAAAGAAATATTGTCGTTAAGAGCCATAAACTGTTTTGGATGTGATGGGCTCGACGCAGGCCAGAGGCGTTCACCGAAGCCCCCTGCCATAATAATAACATCTGTAATCATAAAGTCATTCTAGTAATTTTAATTCTTTTATGCAAACACCTGAATTTAAAATGACATATTTGCAGGCTTTGTAATAAAAAATTGTTTTAATACCTGCAAAAAATCGTAAACCTGAGATAAGTGTTTATTTTTGCGTTAAAATAAATTCAGTGCGTCCTGGCGCGCGGCTGCCGCCGAGGCTTTATAGGAGGAGAAGATGGCCGCTTTAATAGCAAAAGTTGAAAATTATTTTGGAGCTGATTATTTAAAACTTGCAAAACTTACCTTCAATCTGATTTTTACCGGAATTTTATTTTCCGTTTTTATCATCGCTTCAGCATAAAATAATTCAATTCTGCAAATCCAGGCCAAAAATTAGTGCTCGGACTGAGGGTTTTCCGGAAGGTGGCCCTTCATTTTTAAATTTACGGCTCTGTTGATATAGTGAATTGTAATAAAGAACAGTTCAACAAAAATCAAAGTAATAACCAGCAGGGTTTTAGATTCAGTGCTTCTTAAAACAATACTTACAAATACAGATGCGCAGATCAAAAACTGCAGGACAAGAAGATAGAACAGGGCACTTCTTTTTGAAAAGCCTATGTTGAGAAGCTTGTGATGAATGTGGGCACGGTCTGTAGAAAAAATTGAACGTTTGTCCCTGATACGGCGCCAGATTGCCGCGATTACATCCGTTACAGGAATAGCGGCGAAAAGAACCATTACGAGAATCTTGTTATACATCAGGCTTGCATCTTCATACAAAAGCGGAAGGACCGCAACACAATAGCCGAGAGTCTGGCTTCCTCCGTCCCCGAGAAAGATTTTGGCATCCGGCTTGTTAAAATACATAAAGCCCAGAATACTTGCACTGAGGAACATGAGGGAAACAAAAATATTTGAATTTGCCTTGGCAAAGATGAATGAAAGAGTCAGAACGGAAAGCAGTGTAATTCCAGAACAGAGCCAGTCGATACCGTCAATAAGGTTAAAGGCATTTATAAGGAGAAGAATCCAGAAGAATGTGACTGCCTTTCCAAACCATACAGGAAGCTGCAATCCGAGAATGTTCTTGAGGTAGTATGGACTAAAGTAAACAACAGCTGCGATTACAAGGATTTGAATTACAAACTTAAGTCTTGCGCGCAAGTTTTTAAAATCGTCAATAATACCGTAAAGCCAGATACAAAAGCCTCCCAGCAGAATGGGAAGAACCGTAAAATCCAGATCTTTTTTTAAGAATTTATAAATTGAATATGTAATTCCAAAAGATAAAAACAGACCGAAGCCGCCGATGCGCGGAATATTTCCCGAGTGAATTTTTCTGGCGTCAATCTGATCATACCAGTTTTCTTTGGCGGAGAGATAAATTGAAAATTTAACCAGTGCAAGACTCAAAACTAAAGCAAGAAGAATCAAAAGATATTCTGTAATTCCAAGTTCCATAAAATTCCTCAAAATAAGTTTAATTAATCATATCTTACTATTTGCAAAGTTTCAACTTTGAATGGGGCTCAAATATTTACAAATTGTTATAAAAAACTTGATTTACTAAAAAAACAGTATAAAATTAAATTATTATGGGAGTATAAAAAAATGAAGTCAAAAAAAATTATTATCGTTGTTTTTTGTCTCTTTATTTCTCTGCTTATTATCGCCGGTATTGTAAATATTGCAGCCCACAATTCCTTCCGAAAAAATGCCCGTAATAACATGATTCATCAGGTTGAAATGAAAACCCTTGCATTCAACGCCAGTATGAATCAGCAGCTTACACTTGTAAGACAGATGATGAAGTCACCGACAATTTCAAGTTTTATGATTGATCCGGATAACGAAATCTACAGGAAGCAGGCTTTCCGTGAATTTGAAGCCTATTCAGATTCATTCCTGAGTAAAAGTGTTTTCTGGGTTTCAGATTCAAATAAAGAGTTCTGGAGCGGCATGGAATTTGCCTATGTCGTTAATCCTGATGATCCTCAGGAATACTGGTACAACATGACCATGTACGAAACTGAGGAATATAACTTTAACATCAATTACAACCCTACCCTCAAGGCAACCTTCCTCTGGCTTAATGCGGTAGTCCGGGATGAAGACAAAAACCCGGTGGGAATTGTAGGTACCGGTGTTCCGCTTACTGACTTTATCAATACGATGTACGCGGGACTGGATGATTCAATCGAAATGTATCTTTACAACGACCAGCTGGAAATCACAGGTGCAAGGGATTCATCAATTCTTGCAGATAAAATAAATCTGTACGAGAAAATGCCTCTTCTTGAAGGAGAGGATGTAGTGCCGGATGAAATTACAAATATTTCCATGGTAACAGGTCAGTTTATCCTTGCCCCGATTAAACTTGTAAACTGGCATATCGCAATGTTTACACTTATGAGGCATAAGGATTTCCTTTCCAATGCGGCAGTTCCGTTCTTCATCTGTCTTGCCGTATTCATCTTTACCTGGTTTATGATCTACATTCTGGTGCGCATTCTCGGCCAGGTTAAAACAATGAGACTTGCCGTAGACGATTTGAGTTCGGGAAATGCGGATTTAACGCGCCGCATCAAGCTGGGAATCGATCCTATTGCACGGCTCTTTGTTCCGCTGGGAAACAGTATCAATAACTTTATTGAAAAACTTCAGGAAATTGTCCGGGAAGTAAAAAATTCAAATTCAACACTTGCAATCGCGGGAAACAATCTGCGTGACAGTGCACGTGATACTTCTCTTGCAATTAACCAGATTCTCGGAAACATCGAGACAATGGACCACAACCTTCAGGTTCAGGCCGGAAGCGTTGACGAAACAGGGTCAAGGGTTAACGAAATTTCTGCAAACATCGCTTCCCTGGGAAACATGATTAACGGTCAGACACAGAGTGTGGGTGAAGCTTCGGCCGCTGTAACGGAAATGGTTGGTAACATTGAAAGTGTGAATAATTCAGTTACAAAACTTTCTGATTCATTCAAGGTACTTCAGGACAAGACCCATCAGGGAGTTGCAAAACAGGATGAAGTAAATACAAAGATTTTACGGATTGAAGAACTTTCCCAGACTCTTCAGGATGCCAACACAATCATTTCTTCGATTGCGGATCAGACAAACCTCCTTGCAATGAATGCGGCCATCGAAGCTGCACACGCAGGCGAAGCCGGAAAAGGCTTCTCTGTAGTTGCCGATGAGATCCGTAAACTTTCCGAAGACTCGGCACAGCAGTCAAACACAATCGGAAACCAGCTCA
>DLYJ01000121.1 GCA_003447785.1 Treponema sp. | reverse complement strand
CAGTGATCCTGCTGGCGGAATGCGAGGAAGGCAGCGGCAGCGCCGTGCTGGAAGAGACCTGCAGACGCCTGGGCAGCGTGGACGCTATTGAAAAAGAAATCAAAAACCGGTTCGTTATCGGCGCCAACAAAGCCTATGCAGTCACCCGTCTGTTCAAGAAAGCGCACTTCATCTTAGTGACTGCGTTAGACCGCCAGATGGCTAAAGACATGCTCTTTGACGGCGCTGTAGACAGCGTGGAAGAAGCGCTGGCCGCAGCGGAACAATATGTAGGAAAAGACTACAGCATTGTCCTGATGCCTACGGGCAGCTTGACCGTTCCGCTGGTGGAAGGGTAAAAAATTTTGCAATGCGCCCGAACAATTTGTCTGAAAAACGGGAAACGAATCGAGCCTTGCACTGCACCTCGCACTGTATATAAAAAATATAATAAAAAAGCCTCTCAAAACAGACGGCGGTTCCAGGCCGCACTGTTGCGAGAGGCTTTGTTTTTAAACTTTGTTTTTTAATTTTTGCTTTATTGTTTGCCCTGCGCCTTCTTAAAACAAATCATCAAAATTTACTCTCTCAAACACTTCAAGTTTTCCGCCCCTTGTAGCGTTATAAATTTTAATCCCGTGTCCGTCTGCATATTCTTTCGCCTTCTCAAACGCCATGGTTGCATAATCTACAGGAAATATAACACCCATCTCCTCTTCTTGGCCTATTCCATGATAGTTCGTGAAATGATTTTTGCTGACAGCACGTGATTCGACTGTTCCGTCTTTCCGTCTTTCCAATGCAAACGAATGATCCACGCCCAACAGGTATATTTCCTTAAACCCCAGGTAACACGCACACTGAATGCTTACATAGACCACAGTTCCGGCATCGTAAACACACTTTGTAATATCATCGGAGAATTCAATTACTTCTTCTTTATTGTCGCGTTCTATTAATCTTATTGTGATTGCTCCGTCGATTTCACGGATCCTTCCGCTTGCGCTTTGCGCTAAAATTTTTAATTTCGGTTTCAGCGCTGCAATTTTATCAGAGAACCGTTTAATTTCCAAAAAGTCATGGACTGTATAGATAGTAGGTCTCCATTCTGTTCTGTCATATAGATTATAAATGCTGTTCGAGGCGATGCTGATTTCATTGTGCGCATTCAACGTGTCCAGATCGTCAGTCGTTAAGCTTGGCCCATTGCCGATGATAAAACATCTTCCGCTGAATTTATTCTTATATTGGGAAAGTATTTTGGCTCCCGGCTCGAATTTGTTGATATTAACGATTCGTTTGATTCCTTTTTCGATTCCTCGTTCAAAACTTCTCAACTCATTGTAGATTTTCATGGATCAGGGTCCCTTCTTGTTAATTGATTTTGCCAATCATATAAATCTTATTTTAATAAATGCCCGTAGAACGTTTCACTGCCAAAGGAAGATTTTTTGAAATCCTTTTTCCAGGTCAGCTTAAAGAACATCGTGTCCTCCGTCAGCTTTTTGTAAACTGCTTCATCGTATTTGGAAGACAGCCACCGTTCCATGTTGTACAGTTCCGGGTTGTTCAGCGGCACATCGTCAAGAATTTTTCTGCACGCCGGGATTTCGTTATAGGCCAGCGCAATAGCGTAATCAAATAAAAGATAGTGTATTAATATTTCCTGGTTTTTATAATACTGAAGTAGAAAATTATACACAAAATCGCATAAAAAATTGTTGCTTTCAGAAGCCTGTAAAAAAGTGGTCCACCGTTCTTTTGAGACATTTCGGACATTTTTAACAGTATGCCTTATCGTAAAATATTTCCTGTCAAAAATATCTTCAGGAATCTGTTTAGCGGTGAAAACAGAAGCGTCGAGCCACATCCCTCCGTGATTTAGCAACAGGTTCATCCGGATTATATCAGACAGATGCGTAAAGGAAATCTGTCCGGCCTTCACTTTGTCCATAATATATCCGGGAATGTCGGCGTAATGATGAAAATTATCTGCAGTCAATACCTTCAGCGTGTGAGAGCCGCAATTCTTTTTCATATTGCGAAGGCACATCCGCACCAGCTCCGGCTGCGTATCCTCGCTGTCGCCCTGAAGCCATAAGGTCCAGATGATTTTTGAATTATTATTTTTTGCAGCTGCATCGTAATTTTTGCGCTGATATTCGGAAATGAAATCGCTGTATTTTTCCTTCAGGTAGTTCAGGATATGACGGTTCCGAAAATCCGCAGCGCTTTTGAAACGGGATGCGCAGACTGAGGAAAAGGCTACATCAAAACCGAAATTTTTATTCAGATCGGAAATTTGCGATAGTTTCATTTTGTTTTCTCACTTCCGTTTTATTTTTCTGTTTCTTTTTGCTTTCCCGTTTTCCGGACAGGGCCGCAAAACGATTCAAAGTATTATTGTACTGAAGCGAAGCAAGAGTCATTTTTTTTATGAAATACATTATACCATAGTTTGTGTTGAAGTTAAATATATACCATTATATAATTATGATTGCGCATCAGTCTGCATTATGCTACAATAAAGGCGTTGAAAAAGATACTGAAAAGCGAAAAGCTGTGTGCAGAAACTGTATATAAAAAATATATTAAGAATGCAAAAAAATGAATGAGACTGTTTTTGAATTGAGGGGAAAAAGAATGAAAAAATGTATGAACGGAGACCGGTCCATGAATAAAAAGAAAACAGGGCCGGACCGTATTGTGATCCTCACCGAAGGAACGCGGGGACACTACCATCAGGTGCTGGGGATCGCCCGCTGGCTGGAACGCCTTTGCGGCGCGG
>DLYJ01000199.1 GCA_003447785.1 Treponema sp. | reverse complement strand
AGCTGAAGCAGTGGGAGCTGAAGGAACAGCAGGAGATCGCGCGGATCCTGGCGGCGCTGAGCGCGGAGGTGGCGCCCTGGGCGGCACAGCTGCGGGAAACGGTGGAGGCCATGGGCGAGCTGGATTTCATCTTTGCCAAGGGCCTGCTGAGCCGGCGGCTGGTCTGCGTCGCGCCGAAGATGAACCGCGAAGGCTATCTGCATATTATCCGGGGACGGCATCCGCTGATTGACCCGGACAAAGTGGTGCCCGGAAGCCTGTGGCTGGGGGATGAGTTTACCGAGCTTATCATTACCGGACCGAATACCGGTGGAAAAACCGTAACTCTGAAAACCGTGGGGCTGTTTACCCTGATGGCCTGTGCCGGGCTCCAGGTACCCGCAGACCTGGGTACTGAACTGAGCGTATTTGAACAGGTGTTTGCAGACATCGGTGATGAGCAGTCAATCGACCAGTCCCTTTCAACCTTTTCTGCACACATAAAAAATATTGCCGCAGCCTGCAGACACGCCGATTCAAAAAGCCTTGTACTGCTGGATGAACTTGGAAGCGGAACCGACCCGCAGGAAGGAAGCGCAATTTCAATGGCCGTCCTCAACGAACTCATCGAAAGAAAAGCCTTTACCCTGGTTACAACCCATCAGGGCGTACTCAAAAACTTCGGCTACACAAACGAGTTCTGCACAAACGCAAGTGTTGATTTTGACGACACAAGCCTCCGACCCACATACCGTCTTTTAATGGGCATTCCGGGAAAAAGCCATGCCCTGGACATTGCAAAAAGGAGCGGACTTCCTTCTGACATCATAAAAAAGGCCCAGGCTTTTATTACAAACAATCAGACCGATGTAAGCACCCTCATTCAGGGGCTTACGCAAAAACACAATGAAGTTCTTGAACTTGAAAAATCCGCCCGCTCACGGGAGGCTCTTTTAGCCGAAAAGGAATTGAAATTCCAGCAGAAATTAATCCGGTTGCGGGAAAAGGAAATTGAACTTGAAGAGCGCCAGAAGCGGGAAAGCGCAGACTTTGTAAGTTCAACAAGAAAGGAACTTGAAAACCTTGTCCGCACCCTCAGGGAAGGCGAAATTACCCGGGAAAAAACTCTGGGCGTAAAAAGTTTTATCCAGAACATGCAGGACAATCTTGCCCAAGAAGAACTTTCACTTGAACAGAAAAAGAACGATCTGGACTCACAAAAAGAAGCCTTTGAAAAAGAAATGAGTTTCAGAAGCGAAAACGGCATTTTAATTTCAAAAGACAATTCAAAACACGGCTCCAGCAAAAAAAAGACAAAGAAAAAACTCAGCACAAGGGAAGCCTTTGCAAACGCAAAAGTTTCGTACACGAAAGAAGAAGCGGCACTTTTGTACGCAAGATCAAATTCAACGATGGCAGTGGGAGTAAAAAATACGGCAAAGCCTCCAAAACTTGAATTTGTACCGGGCGCCGCAGTAATCCACGTTTCAACAAAAACAAAGGGAACTTTAATCGAAAAATCCGGCAGAAATGCCTGGCAGGTTCAGCTGGGCTCCATGAGAATGACTGTAAAGGAAAAAGACCTTGTTTTGACATACGAAGGACAGCCCCTTACCACAGTCAGCGTAGAAATGGCCGACACCGACGGACTTAAAAGCCGCCCTGAGTTTGAACTGCGCCTTCTGGGCCAGAGAGAAGAAGAAGCAATCAGGGCACTTGAACGCCAGCTCGCACTGTGCCGAATGAATAATTTTAAAACCTTCAGCATAATTCACGGAAAAGGTAACGGAATCCTTCAGCAGGCAGTCTGGGACTACCTGGGTGAGTATCCGGGAGTAAAAAAGTTTTACTTTGCACGCCCCGAAGACGGCGGCAGCGGAAAAACCTACGTGGAGTTGAATTAAGCCCGAAACCGCAAAAGACGGTCTTTCCCGCCCAGGGCCGTCTGTTGACAGTCCTTGTATTTTTATTCATAATTTATGCATAAATATAAAAAAGGAATTAACCGTGAAAGAACGCAATACACGCCTCAAGGCAATCCGCAAGCTCATTAAAAATAACCGCATCGAAAGCCAGGAAGAACTTTTAAAGCACCTCCTGAACGAAGGCTACGAAGTTACCCAGGCTACCCTTTCACGCGACCTTAAACTTTTAAAAGTCGGCAAAATTAGCGACGGCCACGCAGGCTACGTTTACACCCTGCCAAGCGAAGAAGACAGGAGCGAAAACGAATCTCTCTTTGTACAGGACTTTTTGCGCGGCTACGTCAGCATCGAGTGGAATAATTCAACAGTTGTAATCAAAACCTTCGGCGGACAGGCAAACTCAGTTGCAAACGCCCTCGACACCCTCAACATGGATGAAATTCTGGGAACCGTTGCAGGCGACAACTGTATTTTTGCAAGCCTGCGCCAGGGCGTAAGCGGCGAACAGTTTATGACAGCCCTCAAAAAGCACATTCCTGATTTGGAAGACTAATTAATGGTTCTTTAATTTGTATTATTCAATTCTCTGATATATAATTAAAGAATGATACAAATTACTATTGACAATAAAACCTTTGACTACGATTCACCTGTATCAGCAGGAGAAGTAGCAAAAAAACTCACAAAAAATTCAGACAGACTCATTGCACTCAAAGTAGGCAATGTTACCCAATCACTGACAAGCCAGATTGAAATTTCTGCCTCTGTAGAAGGTGTATACACAGATCAGAAGGAAGGCCAGGTTGTTTACCGCCACACCCTTTCTTTTATTCTCGTAGCCGCAGCAGCAAAACTCTTTCCAAAACGAATCCTTAAAATCGGGCACAGTCTTGGAAAATCTTATTTTTATTCATTTGATGACGGCAAGCCTCTGTCTGATGCAGAACTCAAAAAACTCCGTGACGCAATGTCTGAAATCGTAAAAAAGGACCTTCCCATCAAAACAGAACTTCTTTCCTACACACAGGCATGCACGATTTTTGAAAAAGAAAATCTCGTTCAGACACGCAACCAGATGAACTACAAATGTCCGCCGACAGTCCTGGTAAATTCAATGGAAGGCTACTACGACATTTACTATGGTCCGATGGCATGTCACACAGGAATCATCAACTGCTTTGACCTTGTAAACTACGAAGACGGCTTCCTCCTGAGATTCCCGTCATATCATGAACCAGACAAACTTGCAAAATTTGAAGACAATCCAAAAATCTTCCAGATTTATCATGAATACAAAAACTGGGGTAAAAGAATCGGCGTAAGAACAATCTGCGATTTGAATGAAAGAATTCTTCACAGAAAGATAAATGACTTCATCGACATCACCGAAACTTACCAGGCACAGAACTACGCCCGCGTTGCAAAACAGATTTCTGAAAAATCTGACGTAAAGGTAGTTTTGATTGCAGGTCCTTCTTCTTCTGGAAAGACAACTTCTGCAAAAAAACTTGCCCTTCACCTTCAGGCTCTGGGCTACAATCCAAAAGTTATCAGTCTTGACTGTTACTACGTTGGACGCGACAAAAACCCTAAGGACGAAAACGGCAACTATGACTACGAATGTCTTGAAGCCCTTGATGTTCCGCTTTTGAACGAAAACCTGAACGACCTGTTTGCAGGAAAAGAAATTCAGGTTCCTTCATACAACTTTGACCTTGGGGAGCGCTTTTACACAGGCGAGACAATGAAACTCGAAAAAAATGACATTCTCATCATGGAAGGAATCCACGGTTTGAATGACAAACTTACTCCGAAGGTGAAGAGCCAGTACAAATTCAAGATTTATCTTTCTGCCCTGACACAGCTCAACCTTGATGAACACAACCGCATCGGTTCAAGCGACAACCGCCTTATCCGCCGTATTGTCCGTGACGCACGCTTCCGGGGAAAGAGCGCTGCTGCAACAATCAGCATGTGGCCTTCCGTACAAAAAGGTGAACTTTTACACATCTTCCCGTTCCAGAACAACGCGGATGCAGTATTGAACACAGCTCTGGACTACGAAATTCCGGTTCTCAAGGTATACGCCGCACCGCTTTTGCGCGCCGTAAAACCAACCGAGCCTGAATACTCAGAAGCCTGCCGCCTCCTGAGATTCCTGGGAAACTTTGATGAAATTCCTGAAACCTATATTCCTAAACAGTCTATAGTACGTGAGTTCATCGGCGGAAGTTCATTCCACTACTAAAAAA
>DLYJ01000217.1 GCA_003447785.1 Treponema sp. | reverse complement strand
TTCCAGATTATGTGGCTCAGGGTTCTTGCACGGCTGCGCTATTACCAGCAGAACAAAACACAAGAGACTATCAGCCTCAAAAAAATGCTGACCGTGGGCTTTATTTCTGCGGGAATCATTGCAAGTCTTGTAATAATTTTCGGTGTTCTGATGACAACCTTCTTTTACAACAAAACCCACACTACAAACATCAGCCAGAAAATTATTGATACAACTCCCTCAAGACTTTCCGTTACCCAGGAAAAGGCTCCTGATGGCGACAAAAGTTCAAGAATTATAAAAATCAAGTCCAATCACGAAGCCGACAGATACATTGTAACGGTTTTAGGTCCATCAGGCGTTCCAGTTCTTGATTCAGGTTATGAATATAAAGTCCGGGACAACACAACCCAGGTTGAATTCATTATCCCGGACTATCCGCCTCAGGAAATTACAATCGGCTACTCAACAGATCCAAAAGTCAGCCACCAGATTAATGTTACGGCCCTGTATTATGAATCAAAACTGAATCAGTATTCGAGGGAAAGCATCCAGCTTGAATACTCAGCACAAGGTGAATCCAGATGAGTCTTTTTTTACACGCAGATCTGGATGCCTTTTTTGCCTCAGTTGAATTGCTTGACCACCCGGAATGGAGAGGCAAGCCGGTTATTGTAGGCGGGCTTCCCACCGAAAGACGGTCAGTTGTTTCAACCGCATCCTACGAGGCAAGAAAGTACGGAGTTCACTCGGCAATGCCCACAGCAACCGCCTTCAAACTGTGCCCCAACGGAATCTTTGTCCACGGCCGCATGCAGCGTTACTGCGAATTATCCGCTCAGATAATGTCAATTTTTTCCGACTACTCCCCTGACGTTCAGCAGCTTTCAATTGACGAAGCCTTTATCGATTTATCTGGAACAGAAAAACTTTTTGGCCCGGCCTCAGAAACCGCCCTTAAAATCAAAAAACGAATTTTTGAGGAGACCGGGCTTACTGTATCAATCGGGCTTGCTCCCACAAAATACCTTGCAAAACTTGCCTCGGAAGTTAATAAACCGGACGGATTTTTCTGCATCGAAGAAGGAAAGGAAACTGATTTTATGCTGAACCTTCCCCTTCCTAAGGTCTGGGGAATCGGTAAAAAATCACTTGACGTTTTAAATTCAAAAGGAATTTTTACAACCAGACAAATTTACGAAAAATCACTTTCACTTTTAAAAAGCCTTTTTGGTCCGTCCTTCGGACAGTTTCTTTATAACTGCGTGCGCGGCCAGGAATTTGAATCCTTTAACCACACGGTAAAAAACCATTCATTAAGCGCAGAAAACACTTATGCTTGGGACCTTTACGACAGGAACGCAATAGACACAGCCCTCCTTGAACTTTCACACACCGTAGTTTTCAGGATGTTGAGGGAAAAAGTGATGAGCAGCACGGTTGCAGTAAAAATCAGATACGATGACTTTACTACAGTTTCAATTCAGGAGACCAGTGACAGGGAAGTTGCAACCGTTGACGACTTATTTGAGCGTGCAAAGCATCTTTTCTACAAAAAATACGATACAAACCGCGGTGTGCGTCTTCTAGGCATTTCGCTAAACAATACGGAAAGTTCCCTCAATCCAAGGCAGGCAGATTTATTTGACTTTGGAAATGAAAAAAAACGCCGCGTGGAAAAGGCAATTCTTGAAGCCCGGCAAAAAGACCCGAAACTGAAAATCACAAAGGCACGGCTCTTGCCGCCAAACAGCAAAACTCCCCTGATTTTATTTTTTATAACTGTCCTTTCACTTTTTGTAAATTTTACCCCTGCCCTTGCCGCAGAAACATCACAAAAGGATGCGGACGGAGCGGCTGCAATCGTTTTTGACAGAAATAAGGTTGATTTATACACAAAGCCTGACGAAACAAATTCCACCTCACTTTTTAATTACAGCATAAACGACAGAAACGTAGAATTTATCGCTGAAGGTTACTGGAAAACCATGGCGACAGGCGGGCTTTCCTTTAACTTCGGTTACGGAACGACACCTGGTTATTCAATTATTGCGCCTGTTATAACGACAAAAACCGATTTGAGCCTCTGGTTCTTTCTGGACAAAAAATATTATTTTGAAGCAGACTTTGCAGACGATTTTGAAAAAAACACAATTGCCGCAGGCTATTATGGAGACGGATACTTAAAGCACGCTCGAATCGCAAACCGAGGAATCCGCTTTCCGACGGTTTACTCAATCGACAGGCTGGGTCTTGGAATCGGCGGCGGCGACAACGAAAGCCCTGGAATCTCCCTCAACTTTTCTGACGACAGCTGGCAGTCAGACTTTACAATCAGATACGACCGCCTGAGCGCAAAAGAAAAAAGCTGGCAGGGTAAAAATCTCGTTAACACGGAAACGATTGAATTAACGGATTACCTTACAGGCTTCAGATACATTTTACCTTCCGCCTCATCCGTCCTGAACATAAAAAATATTTACGTAGAAGCCTCTGACGGCTCATACAGGGATAAAAACGGACGCTCATACAACATCTTGGATTCGTCACAATATCTTTTGAGCGCAAATACATGTTCAATTTTTTTGACAAGGGACGCAAAGGC
>DLYJ01000218.1 GCA_003447785.1 Treponema sp. | reverse complement strand
TTTAACGGACAAAATTTCTGCTTTAACGGCTACCTTCCCGTAAAAGACAGCGACCGCTTAAACAAATTAAAGGCCCTGGAAAATAAGGTTTACAAGGAAGACCAGACACAGCTTTTTATCGAAACTCCCTACAGAAACGAAAAAATGTTCGATTCAATTATGAAAGCCTGTAAACCGCAGACGAGACTCTGCATTGCCTGTGGAATTACAACGGCCCAAGAAATGATTGTAACAAAAACAATCGCCGACTGGAAAAAAACAAAAAAGCCGGAATTCAACAAAATCCCGGCCATTTTTCTGCTTTATAAATAACTATTCAATCAGGAACCTAGTCCCTGTTTTTTCCGAAAATGCGCAGCAGGGCAAGGAAGATGTTGATAAAGTCCAGATAAAGTTCAAGAGCGCCGATAATTGCAACCTTTTTATAGTCGTCATTATCTTTTGCGTATGCGGCGGTCTGAACGATTTTCTGGCTGTCCCATGCCGTGAGTCCTGTAAATACGATTACTGTTGCAACCGAGATAATCAGGTCCATCATTGCAAGGGGTGCACCTGTGATCAGTCCAAGAACAAACTGAATGACAGAAGCGATTATAATTCCCATCAGAGCCATTACAAGATAGCGTCCAAACTTAGTCAGATCTTTTTTGGTTTTTGAACCGTAAATGCACATTGCAAGGAAAGTCAATGAAGTTGTCAAAAATGCGCTGAAAATCGAGCTGATTTTATAAACAACAAAAATACTTGAAAGTGTAAGTCCGTTTACAACTGCATACAGAATGAAAAATGCGGTTGCGGCCCACACGCTGATTTTACGGATTGTTGCCGAAAGAATCACAACGATTGCGATTTCCAGCACGCATAATACGATAAAACCCAGCCCCCTGCCGCCAAACAGAAGCTGGCCGAATGAAGATAATGCCATGCGTCCGTCCGGGCTCAGGGTAAACATATTCTGTGCTGTCAGATAAGCGGCGGCTGCACTGATAAAAAGTGCAAAAGCCATCCATGCATAGGTTCTGACCATAAAGGACTTTGTCTGTGATTGTGTAAGGGCAAGTGCCTGTGTCATCTTCAATCTCCTTCTACACTTTTACTTTAACAGTTCTGCAATTTTTGGTCTATTCCAGCGTTCTGCCATACGCGCAGGTGTTTCGCCTGAAAGGTTTTTTGCACTGCGGTCAAGGCCAAGGCTCAAAAGATGCTGTACCTGAACTTCAGATGCAATGCGTGCTGCATAGTGAAGGATTGAATCTCCCTGCATGTCTGTCTTTGTTGCGTTGTATTTTACGATTGCATCAAGAATTTCCACATTGCCGTTTTTGAATGCATTTGTAAGGGCGCTGTCACCGTTGATTGTTGCAATAAACGGATCTGCACCGCGTTCAAGAAGAACAAGTGCAAGTTTTTTCTGATTTGAACTTACAGCGTTGTTGAGCGGAGTCATACCCTTGCCGTTACGCTGGCTTACAGGATAGCCCATGTTGATGAGCATTTTGAGCTGGCTTTCGCTGACTTTTTTATCAACAGCGATATGAATCGGAGTATTTCCGTCAGAGTCTACGATGGTTGTGTTGTTTCCCAGAACTGCGCGCAAAACCTTTTCGTCGTATTTTAATACGAGGCTGAACGGGCTTTCGCCGTAAGTGTCGCGGCTCAAAGGATTTCCGCCTGCGTTACGGATCAGGTTGATTACGTTGATGTTGCCTGACAGGGCTGCTTCGTGATAGGCGTTTCTTCCGCTCATCTCCTGAATCTGAGGATTAGCGCCGTTTGCAAGCAAAAGTGCTGTCATCTGTTCGTTACCGGCCTGTACTGCATCGCACAAAACTGTGCGTCCAGTTGCATCAGAAGCGTTTACGTTTGCACCGTACTGCATCAAAAGAATTGCCATTTCTTTCTTACCTGAACGGCAGGTGTCGCTCAGGGCAGTTTTTCCGCTTAAGTTCTGTGCGTTTACGTCAAAGCCAAGCTGAATTACGGAGCGGGCTGCCTGCAGTGCGTTCCAGCGTACTGCGCAGTGAAGCGGAGTGTTTCCCAGGTGGTCCCGTGTAAGGTTTGAACGGCTGTCAGTTATGATTCCGTTTTCTACCAGGAGATTAATTGTAGAAGGTGAATCAGCCTTTACTGCTGAGAACAATGCAGATTCACCGTTTGAATTTACTGCGTTTACCTTTGCACCTTTCTGAATCAGGGCGATGATTGCGTTGTCCAGTTTCCATTCAGCAGCATAGTGAAGAGGTGTGTTTCCGCTTCCGTCAGTTGTATTCAATGTCTGGCTTGTAATGAGCCAGTCCTGAACTTCGCCGCCCTGTGTCAGTGCGATACGGAGAGGCGAATTGTTTTCTGTGTTTGTTGCAAAGATGTCTGCGTTTTTGCTGAGCAGAAGGTCGCCCACATCCCGTTTGTTTTTAGTTACGGCAAGATAAAGGATTGAATCCCCGTTCTTGTTGCGGGCGTTAACATCAGCACCGCTGTCTACAAGGTATTTGATGTATTCAAAAGGGCTGTCCTTGAGGATTGCAACGTGCAGAGGAGTATTTCCGCTTGAGTCTTTTGAAAGAACATTTTTTGGTGTTACCAGAGTTTTGAGCATCTGGTCACTGTCGCTTTCCAGAGCCCGGGTGAGAGGTGTGTTACCCTGCATGTCTTCTGCGTTGATGTCCGCTCCTGCCTGAGCATAAAACTGAACGTGTTCAAGAATTTTGTGTTCAACTGCAAGTGCAAGAGGAGTTACTCCCTGCTTGTTGCGTTCGTTTACAGGAGCACCGTGGTTTACCAGGAGATTGAGTACGTCTGTTCCAACCTTTGCCATTGTAGCAACATGGAGAACAGTGTCACCAAACATATCTTTTTCTGCAGCGTTTGCATTGTACAGCAAAAGTGTGTTGTACATTGCATACTGTTTTTCTTTTGGAATAATAAGAAGGAACGGAGTTTTACCGATTGAATCCAGTGCGTCTACCTTTGCACCGCCTGCCAGCAGAAGTTTTGCTACATCAACCTGTCCGTAACGAACGGCTTCGTGCAGAGGAGTTGCACCGCTAATATCCTGAGCTGACAGAAGGTCAGATGTGCGGACAACGGTTTTATCATTAAGAATGTAACTTACAACGCCGGTGTGTCCAAGAATTGCTGCAAGGTGGAGAGGTGTCTGTCCGTCATTAAAACGAATCATTGTGTTATGAGTGCGCACAGCGTCTTCAAAATATGCAAAGTCACCCCGCACCGGTTCGGCACCTGCCTGAATCAGGGCAGCGGCGATGCGGATACTTACAGCGTCTCCTGCGTCAGCAAAACAAAGGGCAACAGGAGTCTGGCCTGCGTTATTTTTTACGCTCAAAGGAATCTGCTTGCGGATACAGCATTCGATAGCCTTTTCATCCCCTGTCCTTACAAAATAGTGAACGATGGATTCGCCGTTGATGTCCCGGAGGTCGCCTGTCTGAGGGCTGATCATTACATCGTACCAGAGCGGGTCCTTTGCAAGAGCAATCTGAAGTGCAGTGTTGCCTTCAGCATCCTTTGCAAAAATGTTTCCGTGAACGATTGAAAGAACTTTTGCCGATTCAACATTGTCGTTTTTTACAGCCACATGAAGGGGTGTGTCGCCAAAGTTATTGGCAATTTCAGTATCAGCGCCTTTTATGATAAGGAAACTGATTAAATCAGGTTCGTTAACAAGGGCGGCAATATGAAGGGCCGTATTGCCATCTTCGTCCTGAGCATTAATTTCGGTTTTGGTTTTGAATAATTCCTTTGCTTCATCGTAGCGGCCTTCCAGAATCAACTGCTGGATCGGGGCCTGCTTTGCTACTTTTGTTGAACCACATGAAACAAACAAAAAGCAGATAATTAAAGTTAAAATGGAAAAAATTGAAATTAAAATTCTTGATTTTCTCATGACATCTCCCGTTGTTGGTCTGCCTGAAAACTACTTTCTGACAAACGCGCATTCTTATACGTCAATTATCGGAAGATAAAAAATCGAAGTTTATTGAATTCAGAGGTTTTTGCTCAATTCAAGGAATTTGCGGAAGGCACTGTCTTCTTTCTTGAGCTCTTTTGAACCGCGGGTAATCTTGCATAAACTCATGCGGAACTTTTTGGCAATTTCTCTCTGGGTTGTTCCCTTGTCGATTTCTTTTACTAAAAGCCAGCGTGTTGCAAAGTCCTTGCGTTCGCTTGGGGTAAAAAGACATTCAAAAAAATCATAAATAAGCTGGGGATCGTTATTAGTGGAAATAATCTGACACATCTGGCGCAGGCTTGCTTCAAGCTCTGCTTCTGTTGTTGAATCTATATTCTGATCTTTTTGTGTTTTAGCCATGTCTAAATTATAACAGTATTATGGCTTTTGGGCAAAGCATTTAAGCCCTCTTTCCGCTTCACTTTGCCCGGAAAGCCCTGACAACTGCTTTTCATTCAGACTTTGTGGCAGCGGAGTTTGTGGCCTTCACCAATTTCTTTCCAGTCCGGAAGTTTTTCCAGACAGATTGAATCAGCCTTCGGGCAGCGGTGGGCAAAAGGACAGCCGGTCAATCTGGAAAGCACGGTTTTTACTTCACCGCTAGAATTATCACTTTGCCCCTGGCTTCCTGCAAATAAAAGCTGTGTATAGGGATGCCTAGAGGTTTTGTACAGGTCAGAGGCGTCTGCTTCTTCAACAAGAACTCCCCGGTACATTACGCCGATTTTGTCGCAGAAATAACAGCTTACCCGTAAATCGTGTGCAATAAACAGAAAGCTTAAGTTTCGTTTTTTTCTTAAATCCTGTAAAAGATTTAAAATCTGCCCCTGAATGCTCACATCCAGGGCACTTACAACTTCGTCACAGATTAAAAGTTCAGGTTGCATCAAAAGCCCGCGGGCGATGGATATGCGCTGTCTCTGTCCCCCGCTGAACTCACTCGGGCGGCGGTACAAATCGCTTTCGTCCAGACCTATTTCACGGATTATTTCACGGGCAAGTTCAAGAGCTTTTTCTTTTCCGGGCCAGTTTTTACTGTGCTTAAGTCCGTCTGTCAAAATTGAATACACATTCATTCTTGGATTAAGCGAGCGTGCAGGATCCTGAAAAACGTACTTACAGAGCCGGGAAATATCACTGTCCCCTGCCCCTTCTGTCAAAGGCTTAAATGTAACGCTGCCGCTGTCCGGCTTATACATGCCGGTGATGATTTTTGCAACAGTGGACTTTCCGCAGCCCGACTCACCCACAAGACCGTATGTTTTTCCCCTTTCAATATCAAAGCTTACGTCATTTACTGCGTAAACAAAATTATCTTTTCTTGCAAAAAAGCCTGCTTCCAGGGAAAACTTTTTTGTAAGGTTTTTGATTTGAATTATGTTATCCCTCATTTTTTGCCCCCGCATTTATGACAGTCATAATCACTTTTGCTGCATTCATCAATTTTAAATGAACAGCGCGGTGCAAAAGGACAGCCAGGTTCAGGGTGTGCAGGATCAGTAACACGCCCCGGAATCGAAAAAAGCCTTTCCTTTGAGTAATGAGTTCCAAACTTAGGACTTGCGCTCAACAGGGCCTGTGTGTAGGGATGGGAAGGATGATTCATAATCTGGTCACTGGTTCCGCTTTCCATGATTTTTCCGCCGTACATAACAATCATTTTGTCCGAGAAGCGGCCCACAAGTTCAATATTGTGGCTGATAAAAATAATTGAAAGATTGCGGCTCTTTCTCAGGGCACTGAGCAAATCAATAATCTGAGCCTGAATCGTTACATCAAGGGCTGTGGTAGGTTCATCAGCGATTAAAAGCTGACAGCCCTGTGCAAGGGAAAGGGCGATTCCGATACGCTGAAGCTGACCGCCTGAAAACTGGTGGGGAAAGTTCTTTAAGCGGTTGCGTGCGTCGCCGATTCCCACTTCTTCCAGGAGGTCTGCTGCCTTTTTGAGGGCGTCTTCTTCAGAAATATCCGGATCAAGGTTACGGAATGTTTCCAAGAATACGCTTTTCATGTTCTGGAGGGGGTCAAAGGCGCGGCTTGATTCCTGAAAAATCATGCCGATTTTTTTACCCCGGATTTTTCGAAGAGCGCTGTTTGAAAGACCGATAATTTCCTGTCCTTCAAAAATAATGCTTCCTGTAACTTCTGCGTTTGACGGCAAAAGAGCCGGAATTGAACTTGTTGTTACAGATTTTCCCGAGCCGCTTTCGCCGACGATGCCGAGAATCTGACCTTTTTCCATTTCAAATGAAACTCCCCGCACCGAATGAATAAAAACATTGTTTACGCCGCGACGCACGCTGAACGTTACGTTCAGGTCGCGTACGCTTAAAAATGCGTCAGAGACTGTAGCACCAGAGTCCCGAGTGCCGCAAGGCGCGAGGGATGAAGCGACAGCGGAAGTGCGCAAGGCTCGGCCACGAAGTGGCGACGCCCTTTTTTTAAATCTCCTGAATACCACATGGTACGGGTCAAAAAAGTCACGGAGCGCATCGCCAAAAAAGTTGAATGCAAGGGTCACCAGAAGCAAAAGCCAGACCGGGTTCAAAAGCCACGGAAAGTTTTTCAGGTTTGAAAGAGTTGAGATTTCCCTGTTAATCATTGAACCCCAGCTTACTGCCGGGTCAGAAATACCCAGTCCCAGGTAGGAAAGCGTTGTTTCGCTCATAATAAATCCCGGAACTGAAAGCGTTGTACTTACGATTAAAAGACTGGAAATCTGAGGTATTATGTACTTAAAAATTATTACAAGAGCCGGGATTTTTTCCAGCCGTGCATTCTGTACAAATTCTTCCCGTTTGATTGAATGAACCATGCCGCGAAGCGTTCGGGCAGTTGACGGCCAGCCCACAAGACTTAAAATCAGCGTGATTACCATGTAACTCTGGCCGCTGTCCATGTTTGCATTCAAAAGCGAACGCAGGAACAAAATCAGATACAGGGCCGGAATCAGCATAAAAAATTCCGAAAAGCGCATGATTGCCCAGTCAGTAATTCCGCCGAAATAACCTGCAATTCCTCCAAAAAGCATTGCAAGAACAAGGCTTATAAAACTTGCAACAAAACCGATTGTAAGGGAAATCCGGCTTCCGTAAACCATCCTGCTGAACATATCACGGCCAAGATTGTCCGCTCCAAGAATAAAAAGCGGATAAACTTCACCGTTTTTGGAAGGCTTTACGCCAAACAAATGCCTTGAGCATGGAATCAGGCCAAAGATTTTATATTCGCTGCCCTTTACAAAAAAACCGACTTTGTGATACAGGCCTTTTACCTTTGCATATGAAAAGGAAGTGCGGTTAAGAACTCGGTATTCCCGGGCCACAAGTCCATGGGAAGATAATTCAAGATTGCACGGATGAAAACTTCCTTCTTCAAAAGATTGTGTGGCAGAATAGGGTGCAATGAATTCAGCACATATCATGAATAAATAAAGTATGCATAAAAAAATTACCGAGACGCGGGCAAGAGGACGGCTTTTAATGTATTCAAACAGTTGTTTCATTCTAGTCCTCCTTTCCGTACCTGATGCGCGGGTCAACGATTGCAAGCAGAATGTCGCTGATTACCATGCCTGCAAGAACAAGTGCACTGATAAACATTGAGTTTGCAAGAACCAGGTTTACGTCCTGCTGCAAAACGGCTTCGTACATAAGGCGTCCGATGCCCGGGTACGAAAAAATTATTTCAAGAATAAGTGAACCGGAGAACAGACTTGCAAGAAGGTTTGCACTGCCGGTGATATACGGATTTAATGTGTTTCTGAATGCGTGGTTGAGGTAAACACGCTTTTCACTGATTCCCCGGGCACGAAGTGCCATAATGTAAGGCATGCCCATCTGGTCAAGCATTGTTGAACGGATCATGCGCATGGTTCCGCCGATGCCGCCTAAAAACGATGCCAGCAATGGCAAAAATACATGATAGCCGTAACTGAATACAAATTTTACCGGAGAAGAAGAAAACGGAAAGTCCGGATAGCCTGTTACCGGAAACCAGCCTGTAACAGACGCAAAGAGCTGGAGGAGAATCAAAAGCAGAATTCCCGGAAAGGCATGAAAGAACAGGGCAAAAAAGGTTACTGCAATATCGGTGTCAGTTCCCGCCTTGCTGGAAAAATAAACGCCGAGGATAAAGGAAATAATCGTAATAAAAACGAGGGAAATCAAATTCAATATGAGCGAGTTTACAATCCTGCTCTTTATCAGAAAACTTACCGGAGCGCGGCTGATTAAACTTGTTCCCAAATCGTGGTCAACAAAAATGCGTTCAAGCCACTTAAAGTACTGGACAGTAAACGACTTGTCCAGTCCAAGTTCTTCCCTGGTCTTCTGAAGCTGTTCCGCCGTAAAGGCATTGTCATTGCTTCCCACAGGTCCTTTTGAATCAGTCTGGCTCAAAAGCTGCTGCTGCATCATCTGGTCTACGATGTCCCCGGGAGCAAGTGCCATCAAGCCAAAAAGTGCCCAGCCCAGCAGAAAGAGAATAAAAACCATTGTGACAAGGCGGCTTACGATAAACGAGGCCAGAGGACATTTTTGCCTGAATAGTTTCCAGGGCGCTGTAATCAGAGGGGCTATATCTTTTATCATTTTGCTGTTGAATTCTTACCGGCGTCAGAAGAAAGCGGTCTCATGCCTTCATCTAGGGGTGCCATTACAATCTCCTGAACTTTTGCTGGAATCAGACTCTGCTCTTCGCGGCTAAGTCCCTTTGTAGGAATCGGGTCATGAATTGTAATTTTTACATGAGACGGATTGAGTTTTCCCTTTTCTTCGAGGATTTTATATGTACCGTCAATTGTAACCGGAACAATCGGCGACTCTGACAGAAATGCGAGTTTAAAACTTCCTGCCTTGAATTCAAGGTGGCGTTTACCTTTGGAACGGTGTCCTTCCGGAAAAATAACCTGTGAGTAGCCTTTTTTAACGCCTTCCGCTGCGGCGTGGATTGCCTCCACTGATTTACGAGGGCTGTCCCGTACAATGAAAGTACACTGCAAAAGCCGCATCCATGGCGCAATCAAAGGAACCTTGCCAAGTTCTGCCTTTGCAACGAAGGTCATTGCCTTTGGAATAAAACCGAACATCACGGGAATATCCATATAACCCTGGTGGTTACCGATAAATACGCAGGCCTGATCTTTCGGAAGTTTTTCAACTCCTTCAACTTCAACTGTTGAACCGCAGATTTCTACTACACGGCGTGCCCACATCGGGACACATTTCTGAACAATTTTATCACGTTCTGCGATATTGCCCTCTTTATCGTATTTAAGTGCAAGGCGTTTTTTGCTCTGGTAGCCGAGCATAAAGACTACCATTTTGATAAGTGCAATGATTGTTTTAAACATAATTAATTATACTCCCATTCCCAATTTTTTAGAAAGTTGTTTTTAGTTTTAATTTTTTAGAAATACATGTGTTGTTTCATTACCCACCATATTGTCAAAATAGACATTTGATAAGTCCCACCTGTTATTTATAGCATAAAAACTCCTGCTGCGCACGAGATAAATTACAGGACAGTTTTCCAGGATGATTCTCTGATATTCTTCCCAGTAAGGCCGTGCCTTTTCCACATCACTGATTGAACGGCCTTCTTTGTAAAGATAGTCTACCCGTGCTTCCCACTCAGTTGCAGGCGTTTCCTGAAGGGGATACCACATATGAAGGTTTCCGCTGCTGAGCCAGACGTTGCTTCCCTGTGTCGGAAAAATTGCACCGCCGCTCAAACCGATCATAAGGGACTGCCAGTCAAAAGTTGCAGTCAGTTCTTCTACAATTTTCTGAAAGTCAGTCTGCCTTACATTAACGGTGATTCCCGCCTTTTTACACTCGTCGGCGATAATCTGGGCAATGTCACTGTACACGGGACTTGAACTTGTGATTTCCAGGTTGAATTCAACACGGTTGCCGTCACAGTCATATAAAAAGCCGTCATCCTTTCTGGCAAAACCTGCGCTTTTGAGCAGGGCGTCTGCCTTGGCGTGACTGAATCTGTATTCAAGTAAAATTTCTTCGTTGTAAAAGGCGTTTGCCTCCGGAAAAAATCCGTACTTAGGCTCAGCAAGTCCACGGTAAGTCTGGTTGATGATTCGCTCACGGTTTAAGAGACAGCTCATGGCCTGCCGGAATTCTTTGACCGTAAACCATTTATACCAGTTTTTGTCCTTGTTTTTCGGATTCTGGTTAAAAGTCCAGAAAGGAGCGCTCATGCCCCCCGCACTGTTGAATACGGTGTATCCGTC